>DUTE01000053.1 GCA_012842235.1 Bacillota bacterium | reverse complement strand
CGGTTAAACAACTCCTACAATACTGCACTATCCGCTAGACCATCCCAGGTGAAATTGAGTGGTGAACGATAATGGGTTGAAAGAATATAAAAACGGATCTCTTCTTTGTTATTCTTTGCCAAGAGATCATCGACTGTCACAAAATTTCCAAGAGACTTACTCATTTTTTCATTATTTATCGTAATTAGACCATTGTGCACCCAAAAGTCGACAAACTCCTTACCTGTAAAAGCCTCTGACTGGGCTATTTCGTTTTCATGATGGGGAAAGATCAAATCTAAACCTCCTCCATGAAAATCAAAGTTTTCTCCTAGCAGATCTAGTGACATAGCGGAACACTCAATGTGCCAACCGGGTCTTCCTTTGCCCCAGGGGCTATCCCAACTTACTTCACCCTCTTTTGCTCTTTTCCAGAGAGCAAAATCAGTAGGATCTTTTTTGTTTTCATCGACGGCAATTCTTGCACCAGCTCTAAGTTCTTCTACATTGCGTCCTGAAAGTTTACCATATTCAGAGAAACTCTCTACACTAAAATAGACATCACCATTTGCTTCGTAAGCATGGCCTTTTTCTATAAGTCCCTCTACCATTTTAATAATCTCATCGATATATTCACTTACTTTAGGATAATAATCACATCTTTTGACACCAAGCATATCCATTGAGTTAAGGTATCTCTCTGAGTAATAACGGGATATCTCTAAAGCAGGGCGGTTCTCTTTAAGTGAGCGGGCAATTATTTTGTCATCTACATCGGTAAAGTTTTGCACCATTTTTACTTTATGGCCTGTGTACTCTAGGTAACGCCTAATAACATCCCAGATAATACTCGGTCTTGCATGACCAAGATGGGCTTCATCATAGGGGGTAACCCCGCAAACGTAGATCTTAACCGTATTTTTAGGAACAAATTCTTCTTTTTTCCGAGAAAGTGTATTATAAATTAACATAAAGGTGACACAGCTTCTTGCTGTATCTCCACCTCCCTACATACTTTGCCATATATAGCAAATGGGCTTTTTCTTATTATGCCATACCTAATAATAATAAAAAACTCTTTATAACGATACTGTGGCAACTACCATAACAGCTATTCCTTCTTTGCGGCCAACAAAACCAAGTTTTTCTGTTGTCGTAGCTTTTATATTGATCTGTTCTTTTGATATATCAAGATCTAAAGCTATGTTTTCTCTCATTTCTTCTTTATAGGGGCCTATTTTTGGCACTTCAGCTAATATAGTCGCATCTATGTTCTCTATGATAGCACTTTTTTGGTCTATAAGCGTCTTAACCTGTCGAAGAAGTTTGCGACTAGATATATCCCGATATTTTTTGTCTGTGTCGGGGAAATGAGAACCAATATCTCCAAGTGCAAGTGAGCCGAGTAAGGCATCTATTATGGCATGAACTAAGACATCTGCATCAGAGTGGCCGAGAAGACCTTTTTCAAAGGGAATATTAACTCCTCCCAAGATCAACTCTCTATCTTTAGCAAACGGATGAACATCAAAGCCGTTTCCTACTCTTACACTTTTTGTCATGGCCTTTATCATCTCCCAGTCCTCTATGGTAGTTACTTTTTGGTTTCTATAATCACCTAAAACTATTATTTGTTTAGAAAAAAGCTGGGCATCATCGGTCAGTGATATATCTGTTGCTTCTTGATGTTTTTCAAAAAGCTCTTTATAAATAAAGCCTTGAGGTGTCTGTACTGCATAGATCTTTTCTCTATCGACTGTAGAGACTACGTTTCTCTCTTCATCTACCTCTCTTAGAGAATCTACGACTTTAACTGCACAGAGAACAGCCACATCTGGTTGGATTTTTTCTATAACCCTATAAATCACATCAGCGGAAATAAACGGTCTTGCACCATCATGGACTAAAACCTTATCTATGTTGTGGTTTTTTAGTGCTAATAGCCCTTGGTAAACTGACTCTTGTCTGCTTTTGCCTCCAGTACATACTAGTATCTCTTTGTCTGTTTCTATCTCTAGAGATAGTGCTCTTATCTCTTCTAGTTCATCTTGGTGAGCCACAACAACAACTGAATCAATTTCATCTATCTCTAAAAATGTTGTTAACGAATAAAACAGAAGTGGTTTTCCTTGAAGAGAAAGAAGTATCTTATTTTTACCTAAACCTAAGCGTCTGCTTTGCCCTGCAGCAAGGATTATCGCCGCGTTTTTCATCAAATAGCCCCCTTGATTTCTTGACTAGATGTTAGTAGCTAAGATCTATATTAAACATATCGAATTTGCTTTCATTCTGTCTAGTTTTAGAATGAAAATAATTCAATTGTCTTCATACCCGCCGTT
>DUTE01000052.1 GCA_012842235.1 Bacillota bacterium | reverse complement strand
CCGCCATGTTCAACTAAGACAGCTATTACTAGCTCTGGTTTATCTGCAGGCAAATAACCTACAAACCAAGCATGGCTTTCTTTTCCCGGAACTTCAGCACTACCAGTTTTACCAGCGACTTTTAGAGGAAAATCCGCAAAAGCCCTTGCTGCAGTACCTCCTGGGATAGTTACTTTCTCTAAGGCCTCTTTAAGGATACTTATGGTCTTAGGAGAAAGCTTAATTGTCCTTTTTATTTGTGGTTCAAATTGACAAACAACCTCTCCAGAGCTATCTCTTATCTCTTTTACCAGATATGGTTGGTAAACGTCGCCTTCATTTGCTAGAATACTAAAAAATACAGCCATTTGAAGAGGTGTTACTTTCATTGCCCCTTGTCCAATAGCCACATCTAATGTTTCTACTGGATACCAGATCTTATCTTCGCCTTTTTTGAAAGAATCTCTTTTCCAGTCTCTATCTGGAATAAGACCAGAAGCCTCTTCAGGGTAGAGATCAATCCCTGTTTTTTCACCAAAACCAAATAACCGAGCATATTCAGAAAGACGATCGATACCTAATTCCCTTCCCATCACATAAAAAGGAATGTTACAAGAGACTTGCAAGCCTCTTAATAGATCGATATGGCCGTGAGGGCCATAGACACAACGTTTCTTAGATTCAGGATCCCACCCCCCATACCCATAAGGGTAAGGGGCATCGTAGAAAATAGTCTTTTCATTGACTAAACCTTCATTTAAGGCTCCAACCATAACAAGAGGCTTAAATGCTGAGCCTGCAGGATAGGTTCCTCTAATTGCTCTATTAAGTAATGGCGAGCGCTTATCTTTGCCTATCTCTAAAAAATCTTGATTGTAGGTATTGGGATTAAAATCTGGATAATTTGCTAAAGCTAGAACCTGTCCATTTCTGGGATCTAGTACAACTACTGAAGCACCTGCTAGTCTTTCACCGGTTTCTTTTTGTATTTGAAGATCCTTTTCCCTTAATTTGTTTTCGACAATTGATTGAAGGCTGTAATCCATAGTTAAGATTAAATCATTACCACGAGTTGGATTTTTGCGACTCAATTCTTTAACAGGCATTTGTTTTGCATCAATCTCTATTTCAAAGGCTCCATCTTGGCCTTTAAGTTCAAATTCATAATATCTCTCTAAACCATACTTACCCACTTTGTGGTTAGCCCCATAGCCAAGTTCAGACCAATTTCTTAGCTCATCGATACTAATCATCCCTACATGACCTAACATGTGGGATGCAAAATTGTCGTAGACATAATGTCTTACTGGCACTTTCTCTACAATCACACCAGGCAGACGCCAACCTTGCTCATAGATGCGAAGAGCTTTATCTGCTCCTGCATCCTCTAAGATTCGAAATGGCTCATATCCTAGACGATCTTTTCTAGAAGGCGAAAGAGCAGCGAGTATTTTTTCTTCACTTATCTCCAGTAACTCTGATAAAAGTTTTACCTCTTCTGGTGATTTTCTTACTTGAGCTGCCACATCAGGCAGTATACTTACAGTAAAGGCTAAGCGATTAGAAACAAGGGGAATACCATTACGATCGTATATAATACCACGAGGAGCCAAAAGAGGTACAACTCTTGTTCTCTGGTTTAAGGCTACTTCACTTAATTGTTCGCCCTGAATAATTTGCAAAGACCAAAGTTTCACAACTAAAAGGAGAAAAACTACCGCAAAGAAAATTATAAGAGCTTTACCTCTTTTGGGCTCGATTGTAAGTTCTTGAAGTTCAAAATCTCTCATGCCCATTCGCTCCTAATTTAATCATTTGGCATGTGTTCATTAAAGATCAGATAAATGAGTACAGAAAAGATTAGGTTTATAGTTATTGTCTTGCCTAACTGTGATAGGTTAAGTGCCAAATGCCAACCCTCATAGTTAAAAGCAACTGAAAAAAAAGCTGCCACTAATGCAGACAATATGGTTGCCACAAATGTAGTTAATAAATAAGTTAGCAGGCCTAAATCAAATATCTGCCCCGATATAATACCTGACAAGTAACCTATCAGACCATAAGTTATGGCCATCTGCGGGATAGCAAAACCAAGTGATATATCTAGAGCAAATCCACCTAAAACACCTGTTAATAAACTAAAATAAGGATTAACTCTGAGCCCTGCTAAAACCACAAAAAGTAGAACTAGAGAGGGAACATTATTATCAAAAAGAGGGAAAAAAGAAATTTCCATAATAGCAGCCACAACTGTTATTAATATATAAAGCCATCTTTTCATTTGGAGTCGGGATTAACCCTGCCCCCCTCTATCTCTAGATCTTCAGCACGAAAAAGCAAAAAAACCTCTTCGAGCCGGCGAAAATCCACTGAAGGAGCCAGGGTTCCTACAACACCTTCTGAGCTTTGTTTTATCGTCATAATAGTTCC
Organism: Bacillota bacterium; assembly: GCA_012842235.1. Classification (GTDB taxonomy): domain Bacteria; phylum Bacillota; class DTU065; order DTU065; family DTU065; genus DUTE01. The sequence goes on along the minus strand of DUTE01000052.1, from coordinate 1,376 downwards.
TATTGTAAGTCCTTTGGGATAAATACCGCCATAACCTGAAGTTATAACTACATCTCCCTCTTGGAAATCAATTAATGAGGGTAGAGTGTGGTTTTCCTCTTCTTTTTGGTATAAAGGAACTACACGTAAAAGGCCTGAAGAATCAGCACTATCAACGACAACAAAATCCCTTGTGCGTTGCACTATTCCGCCCACAGCAGTCTTAGGATCGACCAATAGAGCAACCTGTGAAGTTGTTCTTGTAACACTAGTTATATGTCCTACCACACCTGAATAGGTTACTACAGGCATGCCGATTCTTGCGCCATCCCTCTCGCCTTTATCGATGACTATTGTTTTTAGCCATGCCCTAGGATCTCTACCTATTACTCGGGTCGGCAGCAAACTATAGTCTTCTTCTTTTTTAAAACCCACAAGTTCTTTAAGGCGTTTGTTCTCCAAATCTATCTCTTTTAATCTTTCTAACTCAAACTGAGCTTTAGCTAGCTCTTCTCTAAGTTGATCCACTTCATGTACAGCATTTTTTAATTCATTTACATAATTAACAGAACTTGTAATACTATTACTAACAGCACTGAAACCTCTTTGGAGAGGAGATACAATCTCCCGCCAAATTTTTTCAAAAACACTGATTCTGTGGCGTGGTACTGATGTAGTATAAATAACTATTAGCAAGAAAACTGTAACAACAATGGAAAGTAGGAACTGAAGTTTTTTTGACATCAGATTTTGCGGCTATTTGTGCCGCTGCCCCCTTTCCATTTAAGTGTTTTGCAACAAACCTTACGTATTTACAACGCGCTCCAATAGATCATAATGTTCTAAAGCCTTACCAGCACCGATTGCCACACAATGAATTGGTTCATCTGCAATATGCACAGGCATACCTGTTTCGTTGGCTAATAATTTGTCTAACCCTCTTAATAGAGCACTACCACCGGCAAGCACTATGCCACTTTCCATAATATCAGCAGCTAGCTCTGCTGGAGTACTCTCTAAGGTCAAACGTACTGAGTCAACAATATTGTGGACAGACTCCCTCAATGCTTCTTGAATCTCTCTTGCACTAACCGTAACTACATTAGGTAAGCCTGTTACTAGATCTCTTCCTCTGACTTCCATTGTTTCATCTAATTCATCCGGTTCTAAATAAGCAGAACCAATTTGCTTTTTTACTTTCTCAGCTGTAGGGGTGCCAATTAAAAGACTATAGCTCCGACGGATATACTGAACTATAGCTTGGTCCATCTCATCACCTGCTGAGCGCCTCGACTGGTGAGTAACCATTCCTCCTAAGGAAATAACTGCCACCTCAGTAGTTCCTCCGCCTATATCAACAATCATACTACCTACTGCTTCCTGTACTGCCAATCCTG
>DUTE01000426.1 GCA_012842235.1 Bacillota bacterium | reverse complement strand
GTAAAGGAAGCCAAAGATGTAGAAAAAATTGCTTACACCCATGATAAATTCTATCTTTTAGCCAAACATTTTTGGCCTGGACCTTTAACAATGGTACTACCTAGAAAACCAATTGTTCCAGACGTGACTACAGGAGGGCTTACTACAGTTGCTGTAAGATCTCCCCAAAACAAAATTGCTTTAGACTTAATAGAGCAGTCACAAACACCAATAGCTGCTCCGTCTGCCAATCGTTCAGGAAGACCTAGTCCTACAGAAGCTAAGCATGTTCTTGAGGATCTTAGTGGTCAGATTGCAGGGGTTATAGATGGTGGCCATACCGGTATTGGTTTAGAATCTACTGTATTAGACCTCTCTGGTGAGATACCTGAGATTTTAAGGCCTGGTGGCGTAACCTTAGAGATGCTTCAGAAAGTTTTGCCACAAACAAGACAAGCTGTGATAAAACCTGGTACAAAGGTGAAATCACCTGGGTTGAAATATAGACATTATGCTCCTAAGGCTCCACTTTATCTTGTTATAGGTGATGTAGAGGCACAGGTAAGAGAGATATTGAAAATAATTGCAGAAAAAGGTCCTTTAGTTGGCGTGCTTACTACAGACGAAAATATCGATCTTTTCCCTGTAGAACATAAGATTTCCTTAGGAAGCCGTGATAATCTTGAAGAGATTGCTGCAAATCTCTATGGTGCATTACGTTATTTTGATAAGACAGATGTTGATATAATTCTTGCAGAAACTATTAGTGGGAACGGATTAGCAGTAGCAATTAACGATCGCATATTAAGAGCAGCTGGTGGGCAAAGAATTTTTGCAGGAAAATAGGTGTATAAGATAGAAAAGCAAGGAGGGATTGTTTTGCAGGTTTTGTTTGTCTGCACAGGCAACACTTGCCGCTCTCCTATGGCTGCGGCTTTGATGAAGCAAGAGCTTAAAGGAACTAGTGTTAGAGTTAGTTCTAAAGGGCTTTTTGCACTAGATGGTGAAAAAGCTAGTAAAGGTTCTATTGAAGCTTTGAAGAAGAGAGGTTTAAACCTTGAATTAGAGCAGCATAAGGCACAACAAATCACAGCCAAAGTGCTTGAAGATAGTGATCTTATTTTAACGATGACTACTTCTCATAAGGATTATCTTCAAAGACATTTTTCAGAAACTGCAAACAAAATCTATACTTTAAAAGAGTTTGTCGGCGAAGAAGGTGATATTACTGATCCCTACGGTGGTTCACTAGCTGATTATGAAAGAACAGCTAGCGAGATTGAGCGTCTAGTTAAGATGGCTGCTATTATAATCAAGAGGAAGATGCAAATGGTGTTGAAAGTAGCTTTAGGATCTGATCATGGAGGCTTTGAGCTCAAGGAAGAAGTTCGTAAATACTTTGACGAAAACGGCATCGAATATGAGGATTTTGGTTGTTTTAGCCAAGAGTCGGTTGACTATCCTGATATTGCCTTTAGTGTTGCAGAAAGTGTTGCAAAAGGGGAGTATCCCGTAGGAATATTAATTTGTGGAACAGGTATTGGTATGAGTATTGCAGCTAACAAAGTTCCTGGAATCAGAGCTGCATTAGTTGGCGATGTCTATTCGGCGAAGATGGCAAGAGAACATAATGATAGTAATATTCTTGTTCTTGGTGGCAGAGTTACCGGCAAAAATCTTGCACTTTATATCGTTGAAACATTCTTGAAAACTGATTTTGCAGGTGGCCGGCATGCTGGAAGACTTAAGAAGATATCTAGCCATGAAAGCTGTTAGGATGTTAGCTTTTATCTGCTATTCCAAGAGAAAGGAAGTCGGTTATGAGCGAGGTATTTGTTTTTGATCACCCTTTGATCCAGCACAAGATGTCTATTATTAGAGATAAAGAAACAGGATGTAAGGAATTTAGGGAGTTAGTAGACGAAATTTCAATGTTAATGGCATATGAAGTTACCAAAGATATGGTTACCGAACCTGTTGAGGTGGAAACACCAATATGTAAAGCAAAAGCTTATCGCCTAGCAGGCAGAAAATTAGCAATTGTACCTATTCTCAGGGCAGGTTTAGGAATGGTTGATGGTATTTTACGATTAATACCTAATGCTAAAGTTGGTCACATCGGTGTCTACCGTGATCCAGAAACACTTAAACCAGTAGAATACTACTGTAAGTTGCCTCTAGATATCGGTGAGAGAGATATAATCATTGTAGACCCAATGCTTGCTACAGGTGGTTCAGCAGTTGCAGCTATCAACTTCATAAAAGCCCGTGGTGGCAAAAATATTCAGCTAATGAATTTAATTGCAGCACCAGAGGGAATCAAAGCTGTGCAAAAAGCTCATCCCGATGTAAATATATATGTTGCAGCTCAAGACTCTCACTTAAATGAACTTGGTTATATCGTACCAGGCCTAGGAGATGCCGGAGATAGGCTTTATGGTACTAAATAGGGGGTCTCTTTGTGCAAAGACCGTCATGGCATGAGTATTTTATGGATATTGCTACTTTGGTAGCTACCCGCTCCACCTGCCTGCGTCGACAGGTAGGAGCGGTTCTTGTAAGAGATAAACGTATACTTAGTACTGGTTATAATGGTGCCCCAAGTGGTGTAAGCCATTGTCTTGAAGTAGGTTGTCTTAGGGAGCAGCTCAATATTCCCTCAGGTCAGCGTCAAGAACTTTGTCGTGCAGTACATGCAGAGCAAAACGCAATTATACAAGCGGCTTTACATGGTGTATCCACTAATGGCTCAGTTCTTTATTGTACAAATCAGCCTTGTGCACTCTGTGCTAAAATGCTTATTAATGCTGGCGTGAAGGAGATTTTTTTTAAAGGTGCATACCCAGATGAACTGGCACTAGATTTACTGAACGAAGCAGGTGTTAGGCTAAATCTCCTAAGCTAGAGGTGAGGATAATGTGGCAAGGACTAAAAGCAGCATTACTAGCTTTTTTTACGACTCTTGTTCTTACACCAATTATTAGACGCTTGAGTATCAAAGCTAATTGGGTGGACAAGCCTTTGCCACGCAGATTGAACACCTATCCTGTGCCAACTATGGGTGGTTGGGCTATTTATGCAGGTTTTATAGCAGCTACATTTCTTAGCTGGCCTGTGGCTAAATTTCGCCATCTACCTAGTCTGTATATAGCTTCGTTTCTTATGCTTATTCTTGGATCTATAGACGATATTTACGATATTTCCCCTAGATCAAAGTTTTGGGGTCAAGTAGCTATTGCTACTATTTACGTTTTAACAGGTCCTAAAATCGAATATCTAACCAATCCTTCAGGGGGAATTTTCTCACTAGGTGTTTTTTCTATTCCGCTGTCGATTCTTTGGCTTGTAGGTATGAGTAATATGGTCAATTTTATTGATGGACTTGATGGTTTAGCGGCGGGAACAATAGCTATAGCTTCACTGACTTGTATGCTTTTAACCTATCGCCGACTCGATTGGTTTGTCTTGGTACTCTACAGTGGTTTGCTTGGCTCTTGTTTGGGCTTTTTACCTTATAATTTTCATCCTGCCCGTATATTTATGGGAGATTCGGGAGCACTTTTTTTAGGCTTTGTGGTAGGAGCTTTAGCTATCGAAGGATCTTTAAAAGGTGCTGCAACAGTGACTTTAGCAGTACCACTTTTAGCTTTGGGACTGCCTCTTTTAGATACAGCTTTTGCTATATTTCGACGTCTCAAGCAAGGACTGCCTTTTTATCAGGCTGATGGGGATCACCTTCATCATAGAGTACTTCATCTTGGACTAGGGCAGAGAAAGACGGTTTTGATATTATATTTTGTGGATTTTCTTTTTGCAGTAGGTGCTGTGCTTTTATTTAGTGCAGGTCCAGAGATAGGGTTTTGGTATATGACTGCAGTTTTAGTAGTAGTTGGTATTAAAGCTGCAAGGCAGGGGGTACTTAAAGTTGTATGCGAAAAAAAAGATCAAAGTGATGATGGTGTTTGGGACAAGACCAGAGGCGATCAAGATGGCACCTCTTGTAAAAGTACTAGAGAAAGATAGTCGATTTGAAACAAAAGTAACTGTAACTGCACAACATAGGGAGATTCTCGATCAGGTACTTGATCTTTTCAACATTGTGCCTGACTATGATTTAAATATTATGAAGAAGGGACAGACCCTAACAGGTATCACAACAAGAGTTTTAGAAGGTTTAGAGGCGATTTTAAACCAAGAAAAACCAGATATTGTTTTAGTCCACGGCGATACGACAACAACGTTTGCATCATCTTTAGCAGCGTTCTATAATCAAGTTTCAGTTGGCCATGTAGAGGCAGGTCTAAGAACATTTGATAAGTGGCAACCATTTCCCGAAGAAATCAATCGCCGTCTTACAGGAACAATGGCAGATCTTCACTTTTCACCTACTACAAGGGCAAAAGGCAATCTTCTTCTAGAAGGAATATCTCCTGATAGTATCTTTGTTACAGGAAATACAGTAATTGATGCACTTTTACCTATGGTAGAAGAAGACTATGTTTTTGCAGAACCAATTCTTAATAACTTAGACTTTAGTAAACCTATACTACTAGGAGAAGCTCACAGGAGAGAAAATCTAGGCCAACCTCTTGAAGAAGTATTTCAAGCACTTTCTGAGATTGTAAAAGCCAATCCTGAGGTGGAATTGGTCTATTCTGTACATCCTAATCCTCTTGTAAAAAACACAGCAGAGCGCCTATTAGGAGGCAAAGACCGAATTCATCTTATATCACCTCCACCATATAAAGAATGGGTTAATTTAATGGCTAGATCATATCTCTTACTGACCGATTCAGGAGGTTTGCAGGAAGAGGCACCAGCAGTAGGTGTACCAGTTTTAGTCCTTCGAGATGTAACTGAAAGGCCTGAGGGCTTAAGGACAGGAACCCTTAAACTTGTAGGTACAGATAAGGAAAAAATTATTAAAACTGCAAATAATCTTCTGAAAAATAAAACCGAATACGAAGCTATGGCCAAAGCACCAAATCCCTATGGTGATGGTAAAGCTTGTGAGAGAATAAGAGATGCTCTTTTATATTATTTTCATGATGAAAAAAGAGTAGAAGACTGGTCGTTTTAACTTAAAAGACTAT
>DUTE01000425.1 GCA_012842235.1 Bacillota bacterium | reverse complement strand
TCTCTGAACCCTGTGAACACCACTTTCATACTTGAGGCGACTATAGGCACCTTTACCTTCAATCATGAAAATTATTTCCTTAAATCCCCCTAATTCAGTGGGATTTGCACTTAATATCTCTTGTTTCCATCTTCTATTCTCAGCATAATGACTATACATTCTATAAAGGTCACCGGCAAACAAAGCCGCTTCGTCACCGCCTGTACCTGCTCTTATCTCCACAATGACATTCTTTTCATCATTGGGATCCTTAGGCAATAAAAGTTTTTGTAGTTCAATCTCAGTTTCCGCAAAAGTAGTTTCTAACGATTCTAATTCTGTTGTAGCGAGTTCAATCATCTCTTCATCTGTTTCTTCTTTGAGTAATTCTTTCGTAGATTCTATTTCCTCAAGTAGATCTCTATAGCGATGGTAGACTTCAACTATTTCCTCTAAATCAGAACGACGCTTGGCAACTTTTTGAAACTCCTTGGGATCTGTTGCCAAGGAAGGATCTGTCATTTTTAGAGTAAGATCGTTATATATCTCTTCAATGGTTTTTAATTTTTCTATCATAAAATTTTGATTTCCTCCTTCCTTGCGGAAATAACCGCAGCCCTTTAGGGCCGCGGTTTTTGATAACTTTCTAGAGAGTCAATTCATTATTAAGTGATGACATCTTTTCTTCAGAAGGCATATCTTCTACAAGTAAAACTTCCATAAGAGCAGCAATAGCTGTCTCTATCTGTAAATCATCAGGCTCACGAGTTGTTAAATATTGAGTACAAAGCCCGGGGCGTGCTAAAGCTTTAACCCATTTAGGTGCATCTTCTTTGCCCATAAATCTAATAACTTCATACGAAAACCCTGCAACAACAGGTAAAAGAAGAAGATGAAGACCAATGCGTTGGAAAAAAGATGGCCTTGTACTACCAGTGATCAATGTAAAGATAAAAATGCTCATTAGCATAACAATCACAAGAAAATTAGTACCACAGCGCATGTGGAAGCGTGAATAAGGACGGATATTTTCAACTTTAAGTTCTTCACCAGCCTCATAGGCATTGATTACTTTGTGCTCTGCACCATGATATTGAAAAACCCTTTTAATATCTGGTGTGTAGGATATACCTAAAATATAGAGCATAAAAATTGTAATTTTAATAAGCCCCTCTGTTAAGTTTAATAAAACTGTACTTTGTATATGCTGTTCTACTATTCTTGTTAGAAAAGCTGGTAAAACAACAAAAAGTAATATAGCAAGTCCAAAGGAGAGCCCAATGGTAAGAGCCATTTCCTTAGGTGTCAGCACTTCTTGTTCATCTTCAGCTGCAAATTGATTAGCCGAAAAGACTAAGGCTTTAGTACCGATAATCATAGATTCAAAAAGCGATACTACACCTCTGATAAATGGTTTCTTTAAGATAGGGTACTTTTCCCCAATTGTTGTAACATCTTCTTTGTGCTTAACTATCGTATTATCTTCTTTACGTACGGCAATACCAATAGTCTTTGGGCCACGCATCATGACCCCTTCCATAACTGCCTGACCGCCATAATAGAATTTGCTCATCCATTTCGCTCCCTTCTTTAAGCTTAGCCTAAAGAGTCTGCTGCTCCTATTTTAATAAACGTTCCACCTGTCTTTTATGTGCTTCGCTAGTTAGGTGACGTAACATAGCAACAGCTTTGGCTACCTCTGAGCTTTCTTCGCCTTGACCCTCAAACTCAATGGATAAAAAGCCATTGTAGTTAGCATCGTCTAACATATTAATTATACGCTCATAGTCAAGAGTTTCTTCTTTGAGATCATCTGTAAAGCTCATACATTTTGCGTGTACAAATATAGTATGCGGCACAACATTCTCCATAGCCTTGTATATAATGTTGGGATCTTTACCAAAATTACCTAAGTCCATTGTTACTTTGAAGTTTTCCATATCTACATCTTCGATTAAGCGAATAATCTGATCATCCATAAAACCACCATGGTTTTCAAGGGCAAGCATTGTTCCGTCTTCACTTGCATACTCGGCACACTCTCTAATAGCCATAACAACGTTGTTCCAAACCAACTCATTTTTCAATTGATTAGAGGAACCAGCAAAAATTCTTACCAAAGGAGCACCAAGAATACCTGCGATATCGATCCAAGCTTTGACGTGCTCGATTTCTCTTTCTATAGCGTCTTCACTTTCCTGTGTGAAATTATTTTCAGCAGAAACACAGGATATGGTAAGACCAAGATCAGTGCAAAGATTTTTAATATCTAATAGATATTCTGGCTCAGTGGATTCAAAGTGACTAGCTAATAGCTCTACCCCATCAAGACGGTAATGATTAGCACATAATTCTATCCATTCCTTGAATGTAATTTTTTTTGCACCTAGTGTGCGATGAAAAGACCATGAACTGCATCCAATTTTCATGATAACTCCTCCTCAACAATATATGGCAAAAGGATTTCTGCCAAAATCATACTTACTTCAGCAGTCACCTTAAGACCTTCTTCATCATAGGTCACTGTTTTGACCTCTCCATCTTCATAAAGACGATTAAGCCAATCTATACTAGAATAGGGAAACTGCAAGTTTAATTCTACTTTCCCTAGATGAGCTTTTTTTATGACTGCTTCTCCTAATTCATCTAGCCCTTGACCTGTTAGTGCTGAAACCAAGATAGCATCTGGATACATAGTCTTAATAAAATTCTTTTCGCCTTCTGATAAAAGATCTGCTTTTGAAAAAACCATAAGTGAAGGGACTTTGCAACCTATCGCATTTAAGGTTTCATTTACTGAGCTTATCTGTGCATCAAAATCAATACCTTTTGAATCCACAACATGCAATAGTAATGTTGCATCTTTTAATTCCTCAAGTGTAGCTCTAAATGCAGCTATTAAATCATGAGGCAATTTACGAATAAAACCAACTGTATCAGCGATAAGAATCTCCTGATTATTTGGGAGTAACCAACGTCTTACTAATGGATCTAATGTTGCAAAAAGCTGATCTGCAGCATAGGTCTGAGAACCTGTAAGTTTTGTTAGTAAAGAAGACTTCCCTGCATTAGTATACCCCACTAACGAGACCTGTGGAACCTGATTTTCTTTGCGTTGTTTTCTTTGTTGTTCTCTATGACTAACTACATCTTCGAGTTCTCTTCTTAAAGAAGCAATCCTAGTCCTTACAATACGACGGTCAACTTCAAGCTTGGTTTCACCAGGTCCTCTTGTACCTATACCACCACCAAGGCGAGAAAGTCCTTCTCTTGAACCTTTTAACCGAGGAAGAAGATACCTAAGCTGTGCCAATTCCACCTGGAGTTGTCCTTCTTTACTTTTTGCTCTTTGAGCAAAAATATCTAAGATCAACCCAGTCCGATCCATTATTTTAATTTCCAGTACTTCTCCTATTTTTTCCATCTGTAGAGGAGAAAGTTCATCATCAGCGATTACTACATCTATATCATTAGTTAAAACAAAATCTCTTAGTTCCTCTATGCGCCCAATGCCTAGGTAAGTAAACTTATCTGGACTTTCTTTTGCTTGAATTACACGTGCTACAGTTTCAACTCCAGCTGTATTTGCTAAATCTTCTAGTTCATCTAAGGAAGTATCTACATCTATATCATCCCATCTAGTTTTAACAGCAATTAAAACTGCTCTCTCCAAATTAAACACCTCATTGGTTGAGTTCATAGATAAGTCTTAAACCTTCTAATGTCAAATTAGGGTTGACTTCATCTACTGTTTGGCAACCTTCACTTAGAAGGCTTGCTAAGCCCCCTGTAAATATTACCTTAGCATGCCATCCTAGTTCTTGTTGCATTTTAAGAACAATTCCATCTACCTGACTTGCATAACCATAAAAAAGTCCAGATTGCATACTTGCCACTGTGTTTTTACCTACAATCTGATCTGGTTTTACAAGCTCAACTCTTGGTAACTTCGATGCCTTACTTACTAAAGCCTCAGCAGAGATACCAATACCAGGACAGATTACACCACCAATATACTCATGTTTCTCACTAATTGCGCAAAAAGTTGTAGCTGTACCAAAATCGACAACTATAAGAGGTCCCCCGTAAAGGTTAAGTGCGGCTACAGCATTAACGATCCTATCTGCACCTACTTCTTTAGGGTTTTCATATTTTATATTTAATCCTGTTTTAAGCCCTGGACCTATTAAAATAGGCTCTAGGCCAAAATATTCTCTACACATTGCTACTACATTAGGGGTCAATGGGGGTACAACAGAAGAAATGATACAGGCCTTTAGATCACTATTTTTAATATTCTTTATTCTAAAAAGTTCCCCAAATAGTATCCCTAGTTCGTCAGCGGTTTTAGTCTTATCCGAAGCAAGTCTCCAAGAAGATCTCAATTCATCCTTATCATATATCCCTATAACAGAATGAGTGTTACCTATATCGATGACAAGAAGCATCTTTCTACACCTTCTTTTACTATTAATAAACAAGGCAGGGGTAACCCCTGCCTTCTTCATCTGCGAAATCTTTCTAGTGGTTTAATTAAAAGCTGCACGAGGATAACAGCTAGAATAATTTCTGATATGCCATTTGTAAGGGCTACTGTATAAACAACCTTAGCGGGAAGATAACCCCGAATAAGGATCATGCCTAATACGCCAATAGTATTTGTTGCTGTACCAAAAATAGCTGCTGCCCATTCTTTGTTAGTATATTTGTAAGCCAAATAGGCAACAGGACCAATTAAAAGCCTCGGTAAGATAGAAACTAAAGGATCAGCCATTGCTGGTGAGCGAGGCCATAAAAAGCTTGACAACCCAAAGATAAGACCTGTAGCAAAACCTACTGTAGGGCCTTCAAGAATAGCTCCCAATATAACAGGTATATGCATGATCGTTAAAGTTAACCCAAAAGGAGTAGGAATAAAACCTAGTGAAGTTACACCCAATAAAATGGCGATACCTCCTAGTAAACCTGCTACAGTAATTTTGCGAACATACGTTGAGCCACTTTTACTAGAAACATTTTTACTCATTAAAAATCCTCCCATCTCTGCCTTTAAGGTCAGAGTGATTTTATCCTAATACAAACCTAATGTTCGTATTCAGGCCATAGTTCACGAAGAAGAAGTCTAAGATGGTATTGATCTTCTGGTGTAAAGTCAATTTTAAGAGTATTTTGAGTCATCTTGCGATATTCGGAAGCCCTTAGGTCGTTGGTTAGATTTAAACCTGCTTTTTTAAGATGAGCATCGACTGGGTACATCCACTTACCTGCATCCTTTTTAGCTAGAGCTCTGACATTTACACCCCATTTATGCATGATATGCTCAGCGGGTAAATGTAGTAAGAAAGCTAATTGCATAAGCAGGTAAAGAATTTTAATATAAATTATCCACATCAACCTCGTATAGGTACCATAACCAAAACCCTGTAATTCTTCAGGGCGACGAAATGACTCTGCAAACTCATAGGTAAGAATGAACAAAGCTGCCGCAAGAATAATCGTCCATGAAGTAGAAATATTATCAGGAATAAGTCCAAAATAAACACCACTAACCCAGAGTGTAATAGGTATAATACTAAGTACTAAATAGATTATATCATCTCTTAAAACATCTTTTAAGCTTCTTCTTGCTAAATGAATATAGGGATATTCAGGATTCATATCTCTACCTCCTTTGCTTAGGTATAATTCACCAACCGTATAGATATTTTAGCATATTTACATAATTTGTGTATTTAAAACTTCTAAAACCGTTTCTTTCCTTGAGGGGTACGTTCTTTTATACCAACTTGCAAAAGTCTCTCTGCTGTAATCAATTCACATTGCATACGTCGATCAAAAGCTGTTGTTCCTGTATCAGCTTTTCGCTGTAAATTAACTAAACTATTCTTTACTTTGTCTAATACTTCTATATACGTTGTCCCTGCAGGAGCCATAACCAATTTTGATAGATTATCGTTAAAATCTGTTAGATCACTTACCCAGTCTCTTGGTGCCTCTTTTTCTAGCTGACTAAAATTAAGCATAAGTGCTCTCCAGGGGTTTTTGTGTAGTGACACTGTTTTGCCATATAGGGGCCCTTTTTTTAAGAAATCTATCTCAGTATAGTCTAATTCCATTATATTTCCTAGAGCAAATCCTCCGAGTAGTTGCATTTCATTAAGAGTACACAACATATCGCAGAGTCTAAAATCCTCTTCTGCAACTAACAAAGGATAATAGAGAAAGGCTCCCTTGTTCATTAGCAAAGTTTCTGAAACATCTTCAAACTGGCTTCTACTAGCTATTTGTGGGAAAAGATACTGTATATACCCTCTAGCGATCCATGTTTGCCAGTCAAGAAGTCTCTCATTTTTTAAATTTGCAATGCCTTGCTCCTCATCTGCCAAAACTATAGCTCCCAACCTAGTATTTTTCCTATCAGTATTTAGGTGACGGTAAATCTGTCCAACTAGGCTGTTTATTTGTTCTGTCCTCCACTCAACCCACTCAACATTATTTTCTCCCTTACTTTTTAGTGGGTCATAACCGTATTGTTGTTCAAAAAGTTTTCGTGAATAAGTATCATAGGAAAAATCATTGCCTACTTCATCTATCTTTGGATAAGAAAATCTCAATAAAAGACCATCAATATTATAATCCGCTAGTTCCTGGGCTATATCAAGATAAAAACTTCTTACATCTTGATGGGATAGGTTTAAATACAGGCGTTTATTTAAATCAAATAGATTACCAGATTCGCTAATAGCAACCCAGTCTGGATGTTTAGAAACTACAAAAGGAATCACACCGCCTTCAGCAATAAACCCTACATCCATTACTAAAAAAAGATCAAGATCAAGTTCTTTAGCCGAGCGACAAAGCTCTTTTATTGGGTCACTTCCTTGAAGTAATCTGTATTGCACCATTTTGCTAGTGGGATAGAGTGTGTAGCCATCACATCGCATTGTATCTACTATTACTCCATTAAAGCCCATTTCAGACAGTTCAACAAGATATTTTTTCAGATCCTTTGCTAAGGTTTTGCGAGTAAACTCTTCTGCATTGATATATGCTAGCCTCGTTGTCGCTAAAGGAGCATAGCTTGCTTTTACCCAAAACTCTTCTAGTTTTATCCTTGCTTGTCTAAAATATATCTCACCTTCATCATTAATACGGTTGGCTAGAGATATTGCCATATCAAGATCTTTTTTTGCTCCAAGATAGTCTTTGCCCTTATTAGCTTGCTCCATAAAACTGAGATATTCTTTTGCATAGGCTATATCCTGGCTCAGTATTTTGTTAAGTGATGTTAAATCTGCACTTGAATAAATACTAACAGAGATTATTATTAGAATAACAAGGAATAATTGCTTTTTTAGGTTCATGGCACTTTCGCCTCACTTAATTAAATTACTATTCTCTTTATGAATGCAATTCTTTTTATGCCACATGTTCTCCTACCTGAAACATCTCAAAGATAATATGGTAGAATAATGCTATAGCCTTAACTAGAGGATAAGGAGACATTTTCACGAAAGAATTTAGGAAGACTTTTGAAGAGGTGAAACACTTTGCCTACTTATCATGCCAATCTTGTTAATGATGTAAAAACCCTTGTATGTTCAGAGCCTCATTGGCTTGCTTCATTAGCTAATGTTTCCGCTCTGTTGTTTGAAAGAATGCCCGATATTAGTTGGGCTGGTTTTTACCTTCTAAAAAATAAAAAGCTCATTTTAGGGCCTTTTCAGGGCAGAGTCGCCTGTGTGAGTATTGATATTGGCAAAGGAGTGTGTGGCACAGCTTTTCAAGAACAAAAAACTATTGTTGTTCCTGATGTCCACAAATTTCCCGGACATATAGCCTGCGATATAAGATCTAATTCTGAGATCGTTATACCACTTATTAAAAACAAGCGTACTTTAGGTGTTCTTGATATAGATAGCACTTCCTACTCTAGATTTACAGAAGAAGACAGGAAAATGCTAGAATCTGTAGCATCTATTGTTACAGAATATTGCAACCTTGAAGATTTTGTTGATTGCTAAGGAAGGAGATTTTTTATGACAGTTTCTATGGATCGTCTTGTGAATTTATGTAAAACAAGAGGTTTTGTTTTCCCTGGATCTGAAATCTACGGAGGCCTAGCCAACACATGGGACTATGGCCCTTTAGGAGTAGAATTAAAAAACAATGTAAAAAGAGCTTGGTGGAAAAAATTTGTTCAGGAGTCGCCCCATAATGTTGGCTTAGATGCAGCCATTCTTATGAACCCTAAAACCTGGGAAGCATCCGGGCATCTTTCAAGCTTCTCTGACCCACTTATCGACTGCCGCAAATGTAAAGAACGATTTCGTGCAGATAAACTTATTGAGGAATTTGCTTTGAAAAAAGGCGAAGAAATGCAAGTAGATGGATGGTCTTACGATAAACTTGCACAATATATTAAAGATAATAAAGTCCCCTGTCCTAGTTGCAACAGCCACGATTTTACTACAATTCGTCAATTTAATCTTATGTTCAAAACTTTCCAAGGTGTTACTGAGGAAAGTGTAAATGAAATCTATTTGCGTCCTGAAACCGCCCAAGGCATCTTTGTAAACTTTAAAAATGTCCAACGTAGTTCTAGAAAGAAAATACCCTTTGGTATCGCTCAAATAGGAAAAAGCTTCCGTAACGAGATTACCCCTGGTAACTTTATCTTCCGCACCCGTGAATTTGAGCAGATGGAACTACAGTTTTTCTGTAAGCCTGGAGAAGACTTAGATTGGTTCAAATATTGGAAAGAGTTCTGCTACCAATGGTTACTTAGCCTAGGATTAAATAAAGACAAAATCAGAACTAGAGATCATAAACCAGAAGAACTTTCTCACTACTCTGTTGCCACAACCGATTTTGAATTTGAGTTTCCTTTTGGTTGGGGTGAACTTTGGGGTGCTGCCGATCGTACTGACTACGA
>DUTE01000424.1 GCA_012842235.1 Bacillota bacterium | reverse complement strand
TCTGAAGTATACGGAACGGCACAATATGTACCAATTGATGAAAAACATCCGTTTCAGGGTCAATCTCCGTATTCCGCTACAAAGATTGGAGCGGATCGATTGGCAGAATCTTTCTATAGAAGTTTTGAAATGCCAATTACGATAGTACGGCCATTTAATACTTATGGACCGAGACAATCGGCTAGGGCTGTTATTCCTACAATTATTACACAACTTCTTGCTGGTAAGGAAGAAATTAAATTAGGTTCGTTAACACCGACAAGAGATTTTAACTATGTAAAAGATACTGTAAATGGGTTTATTGAAATTGCTAAGACAGACAAGACAATTGGTGAAGAGATTAATATTGCGACTCAAAAAGAGATATCTATTGGTCAGCTAGCCAAAGAACTTATTCGTCAGATTAATCCAAAAGCATCGATAGTTTGTGATGAAAAGAGACTTAGGCCTGAAAAAAGTGAGGTAAACAGACTTTTAGGATCCAATGAAAAAATCAAGAGACTTACTAATTGGAGACCTAATTATACGCTTGAACAGGGACTTGCAGAAACAATAGAGTTCTTTAGAAACAATTTAGATAAATACAAAACTGATATTTACAATATCTAGTTTAGGAGGAACTAAGATGAGGCAAAAATTTATTCCTCTTTCTGTGCCGAATTTAAAAGGAAACGAGATTCAATATGTAGTGCATGCAATTGAAACAGAATGGGTTTCTTCAGGTGGTCCATATGTTAACGAATTTGAAGAAGAAATAGCAACATACGTAAAATCAAAAGGGGCAGTTTCTTGTCAAAATGGAACATCGGGTCTTCATATTGCACTTAAAGTGTGTGGAGTTACAGAAGAAGATGAAGTAATAGTACCAACACTGACTTTTATTGCCGCAGTTAATCCTGTGAAGTATATTGGAGCAGAACCGATCTTTATGGACTGCGATGATTCACTCTGTATGGATGCTGACAAGTTAGCAGAGTTTTGTGAGAACGAATGTAGTTATGTTGATGGTAAGCTTATTAATAATAAAAGCAAAAAACAAATCAAAGCTATTGTTGTTGTACATGTTTTCGGGAATATGGCCGATATGGAAAAAATCATGGACGTAGCTACAAGATTCAATTTAAAAGTTATAGAGGATGCAACAGAGGCTTTAGGGACCTACTATTCTAAAGGAAAGTTCAAAGGTAAATATGCTGGGACAATCGGAACTATAGGAGTTTATTCGTTTAATGGCAATAAGATTATTACTACCGGCGGTGGAGGAATGATTGTTTCTGATGACAAAAAGCTACTTGAAAGAGCTAAACATCTTACAACACAAGCTAAAAGTGATGAACTTTATTATATTCATGATGAAATTGGCTATAACTATCGCATGACAAATCTCCAAGCTGCTTTAGGGCTTGCTCAATTAGAGCAGCTTGAGCAGTTTATTAAGGTAAAAGAAGATAATTATAATTTGTATAAGGAGCACGTTAGTGAGATTGAAGGTTTATCAATTTTAAATTTCAGGGATAATATTAGGCCAAATTACTGGTTTTATGCATTATACATTAATACTTCCTATCCGCTAAATCGGGATGAAATGATGAAGTACTTACTTTCAAAGCAAGTACAAACAAGACCCATATGGGGCTTGATTAGTGAGCAAAAACCATATATTGGGTGTCAGTCTTACAAAATAGAGACAGCAAAGATTTATTTGAACCATGTTGTCAACATTCCTTGCAGTTCAAATTTAAGTAAGTCAGATGTGTCCTATGTTATAGAGTGTCTTAGACACCCAGATAGAGTATGATTTTATCCGTTCAAAGGGGTGGAAAGATTGGATGTAAAAGAATTTTTAATCGATGAAGAAAGTACAATGCTTGAAGCTATGGAACGTTTAGATATAGTATCGAAAAAAGTTCTTTTTGTTGTGCGAGATGGTAAACTTGTTGCGGCAATAACCGATGGAGATATTAGAAGATGGATTCTTAAAAAAGGGAATCTTGATGCGAAAGTAAAAGACATGGCTAACTATAAGCCTAAGTATTTACTAGAAAGTGAAAAAAGTTTAGCAAAAGAATATATGAAAAGACATTCAATTCAAGGACTGCCAATACTAAACGAGAATAAGGAAGTTGTTTCTATTGTTTTATTAAATGACGAAGAGTATGGGCCCAAGAAATAATTAGATGCACCAGTAGTTATTATGGCAGGTGGGTTAGGGACAAGGCTTTACCCTTATACAAAGATTTTGCCAAAGCCACTCATTCCGATTGGAGAAATTCCTATAACGGAGCACATCATAAACAGATTCAACCAATACGGGTGTGATCGGTTTTTTTTAATTGTTAATCATAAAAAAAATATGATCAAAGCTTATACCTGATAGTTCTTTTCAATTTCG
>DUTE01000423.1 GCA_012842235.1 Bacillota bacterium | reverse complement strand
TTTAAGCATGTCCATTGCAGAGATAACTCTGTGAACATTTATTCCCCGTGGCACTTCTTCACTTACAGGTCCAAGTACCAACTCAACCTCAGCACCTCTGAGTTTAGCAGCTTTGGCAAGTGCTATACCCATTTTGCCTGAAGAGGGATTGGAGATGAAACGAAAATCATCGGCAAACTCTCTTGTTGGACCGGCTGTAATGAGAAACCTTTTCCCGGCAAGATCCTGAGGCCACAAAAGGCTTTCTAGTTCAAAGAGAATCGTCTCTATTGCTGGTAGACGTCCTTGACCTACAGAGCCACAGGCAAGATGTCCTGCCTCAGGTTCTATAATCTTGATGCCTCGACTTTTTAGCTTTGCTACATTTTCTAAAACAGCTTCATTTTCCCACATATGGGTATTCATAGCAGGAGATAAACAAATAGGACTTGTTGTTGCCATAAGTGTGGTAGTAAGTAGATCATCTGCAATACCATTTGCCATTTTGCCAATAATATTGGCTGTTGCTGGGGCAACAAGACATAAATCCGCCTCTTCAGCCACTGAGATATGAGCCATATCATAGTGTAAAGGCTCTTGCCACATGTCATAGTAAACAGGAGCTAAGCCAACTTCTCTAAAGGTAAGAGGAGAAACAAAGCGTGTAGCATTTTTTGTCATAATAACACGTAGTTTTGCCCCAGCTTTTCTTAGGGTACTTGCAATCTCTACTGCTTTATAGACAGCAATACCCCCTGTTACACCTAAAAGAACAACCTTATCTTGCCATACGCTTTTGTTCATTCAACTTACCTCCTGTTCCTAAAGACATTAGCTTTTTTGATTATTAGAGCAAACACGAAGAGTGATAAAGTTAATTATTTTTCCTGTTTATCTACTGGTTTTTTGGTTAAGACAACTTTTCCTTCCATTATCTCCCACATTGCAAGAGATACTGGCTTAGTGATCTCTTCATTAGGAGATTCTTCACCATTTTCTAATATCTCTCTTGCTCTTTTAGCAACTCCAACTACCAAACTATATCTACTGGGGACGATCTTTTCAAGATCGTCAAGATAAGGCTGACTACGCATTAAATCCCTCCTTGAGAGAATCTATTACTTTATCCCAATTAATGCGTCTAATTTTTTGAGTTTCAGCCTGCCTAATAGCTTCTAACTCCAAGACTGTATTCTCGGTGTTATCATGAACAAGATAGTAATCATACATGCGTCCTACATCCATTTCTACAAGTGCCTGCCTAAGTCGGGCATTAATCTCTTGTTCTGTCTCAGTCTGGCGATTTTGGATGCGACTTTTTAGTTCTGCTAAAGAAGGTGGAATCAAAAAAACAAGAACAGCTTCCTTTAGTTTGTCTTTAACTTGTTTAGCACCTTGAATTTCAATGTCCATGACTACATCGATTCCTGAATTCAACATCTTTTCAATAGGTTTTAAAGGGGTACCGTACAAATTGTTACAAAACTCGGCCCACTCCAAAAACTCTCCTCTCTCAAGCATGGCCTTAAACTTTTCTTCAGTTAGAAAGTAGTAGTTTGAACCATCTTTTTCATGCTTACGAGGTCTCCTTGTGGTAGCGGAGATTGAATAATGTACATCTGGATTCCGCTTTAAAAACTGATCTATTAGAGTGTTTTTACCAACTCCACTAGGACCTGATAGAACAAAAAGGGTCCCTTTTTTGTCACACTCAATCATCCTGTGACTCAACTTCTTTATCATTTAACCTATGAGCCACTGTTTCAGGTTGTACAGCAGAAAGTATTACATGATCACTGTCTGTAATAACTACAGCACGTGTACGACGACCGTATGTGGCATCTATAAGCATACCACGTTCTCTAGCTTCCTGGATAATTCTCTTAATTGGGGCAGATTCAGGGCTAACAATAGCTACAATACGATTTGCAGCAACGATATTTCCAAATCCAATATTAATAAGCTTAATCTCCATATCCGTATCTCCTTTCTATTTCAGTCGCTTAAGTAGTTCTGCTTTCTGACGTTCACCAAGACCTTGGACCCTACGGTTTTCATTGATCCCTATCTCTTCCATGATCTTTTTAGAAGTTACCTTACCAATATGAGGTAAAGATTCGAGCAAATAACTAACGCGCATTTTTGTTATAACTTCGTTTTCTGTCTCGTTAAGGACCTCTTCTAAAGTAACTTCTCCGGCTTTTAGTTTTGCCCTTAACTCAGCTCTTTCTCGACGCATTTTCTGTGCTTTAGCCAAAGCTTCTCTACGTTGTTCTGGTGATAAAGATGGAATGGTCATAAAAAACACCCCCACAAACATTTTGTGTTAATTATTCAATATTTTGTATTTGCTCGCGAATCTTTTCTAATTCACTTTTAATCTCTACTACTAAACGACTAATAGTAAGGTTAGAAGATTTAGCACCTGTTGTATTGATCTCTCTGTTCATTTCTTGTAAAAGAAAGTCTAGCTTTCTGCCAACCCTTTCTCCCTCTTTCATTATCTCCAAAAAACCATCACAGTGGCTTTTGAGTCTAACTAATTCTTCAGTTACACTCATTTTATCCACAATAAGAGCGACTTCTTGTTCAAGACGATCTTCAGAAAGGGTTACCCCTAATTCGGCAACACGCTCAGAGAGTTTTTCTTGTTGTTCTTTGACAATAATTGGCGATAGTTTTTCTAACTCTGCAACAAGTTCTTTGATATAGGTAATTCGATTAGCAATATCAGAAGAAAGTCGTTCTCCTTCGCTTTTTCTCATTGCTAACAGTTGATTTAGAGCATCTAAAATAGCTTGCTCTAAAAGAATCCAGATTTCTTCTAGGTCATCTTGTGCTTTTTCTACCTTAAGCACTCCTTCTACAGCCAAAAGGTCTGTAAAAGATAAGGGTTCCTTTAGCCCAAATACATCTTGTATTTTTTTGTGAGCATCTTTGACACTCTCTAAAAGGCTCCAATCGATTGCGACCTGGGAATCACTCTCAATGTGATGAGCAGAGATGTTAATCTCTACTCGTCCTCTAGATATTTCAGAGCTAATTATTTCCCGAATACGGTCTTCAAGCTCCCCCCACAGGGGTGGCATCTTAAATTTTATCTCTAGATAACGACTATTTACTGAACGCATCTCTACAGTAATTGTTAGCTTGTTAGAACTAATAATACTTTGTCCATAACCTGTCATACTGACAATAGAGTATTGCACAATAACACAACTCCTAAAAAGCTTTAGCTCGTGATAGATCGCAGGATAATAAGGTCTTACGTTCCAAGCAATTATACCACACAGCTCTAGTAAAATCCAAGTATAATAGTGAAAATGCTCAATTTTCCTCTCTCTAACTAATAAATACTAGTCTTCTCAAAACAGAAAAAGCTTACTCGATATCTTCCGATAGCCATTGTGCCTTTAATATCTCTGCTTCACTTAATGTACTATCCAATTCCAAAGTTCTTTCAAGCTGTTTAAGTGCTTTATCACTTAAGCCACTACCATAAAGAGACTTCGCATACCATAGATGATGTTCTGCTACACTCGAATCAAGTTCAACTGCCTTTGCAAAATGAGTCGCTGCCTCTTCGTATCTTTCTAGCGAGTACTCCACTTTACCAGAAGATATTAATGTCTCTATTCTTTGGGGATTAATTTCTAGAGCTCTGAGATATAACTCTAAGGCATCTTCTAGTTTGTTGTCAATCTCTTTTAATCTCCCTAAACCAATGTAGGCCATAACTGTATTAGGTTCCTGTTTGAGTGCTTTGTTATAATACTCTTCAGCTTTTCTTATGTTTTTTAGCCGTCTATATACATCCCCTTGAATTACATAGACACCAATACTAGGAGAGTTTCTTTCTGCTCGAGATAAAAATGTTGTTGCTTGAGACTCATCACCTAAAGCAGATAAAAAGCCACCAATAAAAGTTAATAGTTCAGGATCATCAGGGGTCTCTCTAAGAGCATTATTAAGTTCGTCTGTCACTTTATCCCAGCGACCTACACTAAAATATATAAGAGCTCTTTCAAACGCTGTAGGATAAAAAAAAGATTCTCCTATAACAATTGGCGATAACGATAAATTTAATATACATACTGTTAAAAAAACAGCTAGTCTTTTTTGCACTACAATAGCCTCCTAACCTTAACAAACCCCAAGCTAAATCATTGCTACTTTTAATATTACTACTAATTATTTCTTTCGACAATCGATACCTTTATGCCTTCTCTGAGTTCTCGTGATATACTTTTGTTTAAGGGGGTATAGCGATGTCTTTTAACGCATTAACTTTGCAATCTGTAACTGCTGAACTAAACAAGCGTATTATAGGTGCCCGGGTAGATAAAATCCACCAACCTGAGACTAATACTATAACAATTGAGCTAAGACTTCCAGGCGAAAACCTATCTTTGCTTCTTTGTACACAACCATCTTTGGCAAGGATGCATCTGACTGAGAATAAATTTACTAACCCAAAAACCCCAAGTAGTTTTTGTATGCTTTTAAGAAAGCATTTAGATAAATATCGTTTAGATAAGATCTCTAACATACCTTTTGAACGAATAGTCCGATTTGATTTTAGTCGTGAAGAAGACTTCGGACGCTCTCGGGAGAAGAAAAGTTTAATTTTAGAGATCATGGGAAGACATTCTAATCTGATCTTACTCGATGATAAGAATACAATTATCGATGCTCTAGATAGAATAGACGAATCAAAAAGCCGAGTTAGACAAGTACTTCCTAAACTTACCTATACATTACCACCAGCACAGAAAAAGGAAAACCCTAAAACTCTTTCCTTGGTTAAATTTTCCTGGTTTATAGAAGTTGCCGATCCTAATAATCTTCCTGATGCGCTTTTTAAAAATATAGCTGGTATCAGCCCTTATCTTGCTAAGCAAATCATCTCATCAGTTGTTGAGCCAAAAAACAACCCGGAGATTGTCTACAACAGGTTAATGGAATTAATAGCATTATCTGAACAAGGTGAGCTTGTACCCTATATTAAAGAGGAAAAACTTTATTTCTACCCCTCTCAAAAAGGCTCTATTAATCAAGTTTTAGATGCTTATTACACTAAGGCCTTTTACAAAGATAAGCTTAACCAACAAAAACAGAACCTTCTCTCTTTACTTAGTACTCATATTGAAAAAGCTGAAAAAAAACTTGCCTTGCGTACCGGAGCACTCGAGAAAGCCTTAGATGCAGATATATACCGAAAAAAAGGCGATCTACTTACCTCTAGCCTCTATCTGCTAGAAAAAGGGGCTACAGAGGCTCTAGTACCAGATTATTATACTGAAGGAGAGCCTCTTGTAACTATTGAGTTAGACCCTAGGCTAACCCCTAGCCAAAACGCTCAAAGTTATTATAAACGGTATAATAAAGCCCGTTCAGCTCTAAGAAATCTGGACACCTTGCTCGAGGACACAAAAAATGAACTTCACTATCTTCAAGAAACAAAAGGGCTTATCGAAGCTGCCAAAGACTTAGAGGATCTAGAATCTCTAAACGATGAGTTAATTAAAGAGGGTTATATTAAAACTAAGAAACTTAGACAAACAAATAGAAAAAAAGATACTACTTCTGCTTCCCAACCAAGGCGCTACCGTACACCATCTGGTTCTGAAATCGTTGTGGGACGTAATAATAGACAAAATGATATGATCCGTCGACAAGGTTCAGGTGATTTTTGGTGGTTCCACACTCAAAAACTACCTGGTGCCCATGTAGTACTAAAAACAAGTTCCCCCGACGAGAAAGATTTACAGTTAGCTGCAGGCCTTGCTGCGTATTTTTCTAAAGGTAGCGAAGATAGCCTAGTAGAAGTGGATAGTGCAAGACTAAAGTATGTAAGAAAGCCAACTGGTGCAAAACCTGGATTCGTGCTTTACGATAATGAAAGAACATATATGGTAAAACCAAATCGAGCTATTTTTAGTGAGTTAAAACAGCTAAATTAAAGCCTGACAAACTAAAAGCTAAAAGCCGTCGCTTTAGGCCACGGCTTTTAGCTTCTTTATTTTTACCACATATTCAATTACTTCTTTGGAGCCTTAAAGGATGCCATTAACATCTCCCACATACGTTTTAGACCAACAAGAGCTTTAGGTGTTGGTTTGTGGGCTTCTGTTATAGCAAAGTAGTCAAAATCAATACCGCCACCACGTGAGGTGAGTCTAACAGTATATTCTTTACCTGCTTCAAAGTAGAAAAGATATGGTTCTTCTAAATATTGGTCGATCTGACCTTTTACCTTTTGAACTGTCCAGTCAAAGTAAGGATCGCCTAAAATTTGTGCTGAACCAGGCATAGTCTCACCTTTAGGAAGAGTAAGTCTTCCTGCTTGAGCAAACGGTTCTACATCATTAACACTCATACCACGAACAAAAAATCCAGTTTCTCTTTCACTTCTTGGAATACGATAGCGGAAAGTTAGGCTATAAAGACCTGTTTCAGGAACTGTTACCTTGTATTCTAGATAGTGATAGCGCTCTTTCCAATTGGTAACATATTTACCACCATTAGCACTCTCATCAGCAACAATTTCAACCTTTGGAATTTCCCCTGTTCTTGGTTCTCGTTCCATACCTTCGTTGATAAAATCTTCAGCCTCAATAATTATGGGCTCTTTTATTTTTCTAATTCTCTTGTATTTTGCCTCTTTATAGGCTTCAAGAGCTTCCTGGTAGGAACCATAAGATTTATACTCCTCGGCAAAAACAATGGTACCAGTCCCAAGGATCATCAGAGCTAGTAGTAAAATTGTTAGTTTTGACAGTTTCTTCATTTACCTAAATTGCCCCCTCTCAGAGTTAGTTCAAATCTTTTGTAGGTTAGCTTTACACTTTAACGCAATCACCTAACCTATCTATCACTAATAAGTTTTCTCTCTTTTTACCTAGAATCCTTCTCTGTTAATATTGATTTGCTTTCTAGACCATGATATTTAGGCTCCAAGCTAAGAGAATTATTAGAACAAATAAGCACAGTATCTGTGCATAAACCAGCACTATACTGGCAAATATGTTGACCTTTAACAGACTTAAAAAGCCGAAAATGAACTAAGTAAATGTTATTAAGTACTTCTACCCATTCTTTTAGAGGCTCGTCTCGCTTACATATTTGTGATAATGTTGCAAAATAAGGTTTTATTAAAGTAATAATTAGTTCTTTTGAGACAAAAAAACCGTTACTTATCTTATCTTGGTTAAAGTCGCCATTATCGTTATCGTTGTCCTGAACCTGCACACAATTATCTATATACTCTCTAACAACAACCTTAAGATTTTCTCCTAACTCTAAACTCTCTTTGGAAAAGCTACCTTCTTTCCATTTACGAGCATAAGATCTTCTTAACTCTTGTAAAGAAAGGTTGTTTTCATACAAGACAGTACGGACATAACGAGGGGTAGTATTAACCATTTTAGCAATTTTATCAATAGTTAAAAAAGGATCATCTTTTACTAAACGAACTATTTTGTCTCGTTTATATTCTTGTTCCATACTACCAGCTCCCTGCTGTATATATGGCTATAGAGATAGTTATACCATTTTTCTAGGATTATCACTTTTCTAACATAATCCTGGGTTTCATAGAAAGGAATATCACCACGTCTATCCCAACTTCCATCCCATATCCCTTCGTTAAGCCATTTTTCTAAATTACCTCTACCGGCATTATAAGCAGCTAAAGCAGGTACTTTACCCCATTTTTCAAAAAGTGTTCTAAAGTAGTAAGTGCCTAAAGCAATATTAATGACTGGATCAGTAAGTTTATCCTCGTCTAAGGTAATACCTTTTTGCTCTGCAACCCAGACTGCAGTTGAAGGCATCAATTGCATTAGGCCTGTTGCACCTTTTGGTGAAATTGCATCTCTTTGAAAGTTACTCTCGACTCTGATCATGCTTGCGACAAGATATGGACTTAACTCATTTTCTTTAGCGGAGATCCAAATCTCTTCCGCATACTTTAGAGGACAGATTCTTTTCATCAAAGGTTTATGAATAACAAAAAAAGTTAAAAATAACGCCAAAAGAGCTAATAATGCTCTCTGATACCTCATCTGTCCCCTCCTCTTAACTTTACTAATCATGCTTGGAGAATTCCTCGGTTAAAGCGACTAAAAGGGTCTCCGCAGTAGCTTCGTTGGTTGCAACAGGTATATTATGAACATCGCAGACCCTCAGTAGTGCTGAAATATCTGGTTCATGAGGTTGTGCGGTTAATGGATCACGCATAAAAATCACAAGATCTATCTGTCCGCTTGCAATTTTAGCACCTATCTGTTGATCACCTCCATAAGGACCAGATAGCATCTTTTCCACAGATAAACCAGTATTTTCTTCTATTAGTTTACCTGTGGTTCCTGTAGTAACTATTTCCAAATGTCTAAGTAAATTTACATGTTTTCTTGCAAACTTAACCATCTGTGGCTTCATGCGATCATGTGCAACTAGGGCAATTCTAATTTGTCTCATTTTTACCTCCAATATACGCCAAATATCTTCAAGATGTCTTAGAGTATCTAGCCAATCCCCTGAATTATCTACTACAAAATCAGCTCTTTTTTCTTTTTCTTCCTGTGACATCTGAGATTCTAGGCGTTTTTTTGCTTCTTCCTTACTTAAATCATCCCTTTTCATTATTCGCTTTAGTCTCACATTATCTTCTGCTTTAATTAATATTATTTTATCGAAGCGATCTTGCCAATTTGCTTCAAATAAAAGTGGTACTTCAGCTATAACCAACCTTTCATTGTCCCAATCCATATCTTTTTGGAGCCTTTGCCAGATAGCAGGATGCAATATTGCTTCTAGTTTTTTTCTTTTTTCTTCGTCTGCAAAGACAATACTCCCTAGTTTTTTGCGGTTAAGTGTACCATCTTTTTCTAATAGATCTTTGCCAAAAACTTCAACAATTTCAGCCAACGCTTTTTCTCCTGGCTCTACAACATCTCTAGCGATTTTATCAGTGTTAATCACTGTTATTCCTTTTTGTTGAAAAAACTCACCCGCTACAGATTTCCCCGAGCCAATATTTCCTGTAAGTGCAACTTTCATTAAATCACCAACTTATTATTTCTCTTTATCCATCTCTTTCCCCTTTTTCATAACATATCCTAGCAATCTTTAATTTTATCGTTATATTTTTGTTTTTAAAATGAAAAAGCTGCCAGCGTTGCTGACAGCTTTCTTTGTAATTGTCTCCGATTTTATATTTTGTAGATCTCTAGACTGGTAAATATAGAGCTCGGATTATCATCATCTTTAGGTGGATCTAGAACCAAAACAACACCTCCACCTTGATGGAAGTAAGATCTTTCTCCTATTGGATCAGGATACTCATGTACTGTTGTTTCTGAGTCAAGAATTGTAAACTGGTGTACACCATCAAACCACATAGAAACTTCTCTACCGCCATCAACTCTTTCAAGCATTATAGCACAGACATTTTCTTCACCTTTTACTTGCTTAGCTTCTTTCAATTCAAGGATTGGGTGGGTTTCTTTTCCGTCAGCATTTACAAGTTTATTGTTAAAATCTAGATCTCGCTGCCAACCCCAAAATGGTCCACCACTAGGTCCATTAGGACCATGGAAACATGAAAATTGGGATCCACTTGTGTTAGCTGGATTTTGATAACCATAGAAAACTAAATTATCAACCTTACCTTGATAATCATAATCATCAGGAACTGCAGCATTTAATCTCCATGCTGCACCACCGCCAAGAGCTTTAGCGACAACTATATAGTTATCAGATGCACCGATTTTATCGGTCTTTAACCAGGCAGTCGCACGGCCTGCAGCGTCAGCAGTTCTCTTTAATGTGCCATCAGCAATTTCCGTACCGATAAATTCATAATTTCCTTTATCACTAGAAAAATCATCTCTGAAGAGAAGCTTTTCTTGTACATCAAGAATTACTTCAGTATCTGTTCCTAGTATGACATCCTTGGCAGAAGTAATTGTTGCTGTTGTATGGGGTATAATTAACTTTGCAGATACTTTAGCGTTTATAGGAGCAATTAGTGTTATTGATCCTTTATCATCTGTTTTAACAGTATTTTTGTAGTTCCCTGCTATAACATCAACCTCTAATTCCTTCTGACTTGTACCATCTAATTTTTTAACAGCAAGTGTTACCGCTTTTAGATCAGTAATCTTTATATCTTTTTTCTCGTCAGATTCAGGCATTTCATAAGTTTCAGTAAATACATAGCCTTTATAGTTTATTGTTAAATCTTGTTTGCCAGGTGCAACGACCATTGTGTATTTACCATCTTTGTCTGTTACAGCCTTTATAGCTCCTAACTTAATTTCAGCACCTTCAATAGCCTTGTCGTTTTCGGTGATTATTTTACCACTTAGAATACCTAAACCACTTACCTTAATTTGCTTTTCTAAGACGTTACCATTAGTTATTTCAATGGAACTAGGTGTGGAAGCCTTACCCAAATACTCGGCATGAATTTTGTAATTACCTGTTTTAAGTAGTATAACAAATTCACCTTTGTCATTTGCTGTAACAATTTTTTTACCGTCGATGAATACATCTGCTTTAATCGGCGTTTCGCCATCACCCATAGTTACAATACCCTTAACCGAACCACTCTTTTGTGAAAACAAAGTGCAACCGCTTAACATTACCGCAATAATTAACAAAGCCATTGCAAGTAAAACTCTTTTACTTTGTTTCATTAGTAACTATCCCCCTATGTTCTTTTTATCAGTAATCACAAGAAATACACCCTGTCTTCTTAATAATTACTGTTTCGTTGTTATTACTACTACTTATCTATGTTAATTCCTTCCTTTTAAGTCGAATATGTTAAACTCCAATGAGTAATATACTTTTTTTATTACAACAAAAAAATATCACTAGTTATTCTCCGCCAGCCTATTTACTTTTTTGATAATTGATTTTCCTTATATTATACCTAGCTATTATTCTGTGCGGTAACAAGAATATTTTGACTAGTAACTTCCTTAGTCAAAATAGATAATGGCAGTAGAAAGTGTCAAAGTTAAGAGAAAGAGCTCTGACAGAAATTAAATTTCTGTCAGAGCAATTTTCTTACTTACAATACTGGAGATTGCATCATGTCGACAAAAACATTCTTAAATTTAGTGTTATTGAAACCTCTTAAGCCTAAATAACCATCTCTATACAGATTATCTTCAGCAGGAAGCACTGCTTTGTCTAGGAGAACTTCACCTGTATCAAGATTTGTTATGGTTACTTCTACTGAATTATCTTCATTCATCACCATCAGAATGTTAACCCAGTCTTCCTGAGGTACTTCGGCGTCTGTTTGATTCTCTTTGAGAACTCCAACAGTCGTATGGCTTCTTATAGCAAATTTACCTATTTTAGAATCTACTGTAACAGCACCATCATAATAAGCATTAGGTTTTTGGTGGGCAATAGACGGACTATAACGAGCACCAAATAGAACATCAACTGAATAAGCATAGTGACCTGTTGCCATTATATTACTGATAAAACGACACTCACTAGCTGCTGTAGCTATAAATGTGCCATCCTGTTCATCCCAGGATCCTGTCTTGTAGAGATTATCGCCAAAGTCTGCAAAAGTAGTGAATAACTGAACTGAATCGACTTTAACTGTTATGGTATCTTTCTTAGCTTCAATATTAATTGCTCCTAATTCTTTTACATGTGCTGTACCAAGTGTAGCAATTGGTGTTTTCTCTCCTACTTCAATTAAGCCTTGGAAAGAACCATTAGCTAACTTAGTTAACTCTTTACCGTCAATCTTCATCTCTTTTACTGGAAGAGGTTTATCAGCCTTATCGACAATTTTTAATTCGTAAAGACCAAAACTTTCAATCTTATAATCAAAAGGTTTGAGAAGATCAACATCTGCAACTGTAATAGTTTGACCCATTAATTCTATACGAACAGTATCTTTATCTGTTCCTAC
Organism: Bacillota bacterium; assembly: GCA_012842235.1. Taxonomy (GTDB): domain Bacteria; phylum Bacillota; class DTU065; order DTU065; family DTU065; genus DUTE01. The sequence goes on along the minus strand of DUTE01000423.1, from coordinate 1,866 downwards.
AAACATAACAAACTTGCCATCGTTATCTGTTTCTCTTTCAATTTCCCCAACTTTAACTTTTGCTCCTGCAATCGCTGTTCCATCTGCAAAGGCTATACTTCCTTGAAATTCATTTATATCCATTTCTATATTTGTTATCGTGGTTTTATTTGTAACTTGAACGTCAATAAAATCTGTTACTATTCCTACATTACTTGCTTGGACTTTATAGGTACCTGCTTTAGCATAAAATGCATAAGAACCTTTGTCATCAGTAACTACATCATATGTCTTATCTCCATGAACAATTTTTATATCACATTGGTCAATAGGATTACCAGATCTTGCATGTTTAACGTTGATAACTACCCTACCTAAAGAATCGTCTGCAACAATTACATCTGTAACTTTGCCAGATTCGACAACTACATTTTGTGAAATGGTATGTGTTGTACCATCTAGTAATTTTACATTTGCAGTAGCTACATAATCACCAGAAGCTAGGATAAATTTGGCTATACCATCTGCGTTTGTCTTTACTTTCCAGTTCTTTTTGTTCTGAATCAATGTTACTTCAACTGCACTAATTGGTGAACCGTCCTTCAATGCGAGTTTCACGTTGACAGAACCATGCTTTGGCGAAAAAAGGGTACAACCAGCAAGTAAAAGCATGACCGCAACAAGAAGGACTAAATACTTGTACTGTCTTTGCATAAACCTTTCCCCCTCAAATTATAAATAATCAAGAAGCACTTAGCGAAAAGTGGTAACTAAAATGAAACCTCTCATGCTCTAAGTATTGCTTATTTTTTGCTGGACAATTGTTTATGTTTGCTAAAGCATTGTGCTTCTATATTTTCCATTAGTCATAAATATGATTCCACTGCGGAAAGTCTTTTCTTAACCAAACTTTAAAGGATATGCACTTATTTTTGTAGAAATATACAATGAATAATCATTGTAGGGGGCAAAGCAAATGTTTCGAGAAAATACTGAGCATCGTCAGAAATCAATGTTTTGCACAATTGATAGTATGGATCCTCGCTATGCTAAAGAAATAGAAGAAGGCTGGGCTGGACTTTTTTATAAACATGTATTCTGTTCTATTGATGAAAAACTATTTGAACCTTTATATAGCACAGATATGGGGCGTCCTAATACTCCGGTAAATATTCTAGTAGGATTAGAGATCATTAAACATACATGGAACTATACTGATGAACAACTTTTTAGAGCTATGCGTTCTGATTATGAGGTAAATTACGCTCTTGGAATTCGGGAATTAGGCTCATTCTACGTTGGCGATCGTACCGTCTATGATTTTAGAGAGAGACTACTAGGCTATACTTTAAGCAATCCAGAAGAAGGAACCATTGTTTTTCAACTTTTTCAAGAGCTCACTGCTAACTTTGCAGAATTGCTAGGTGTTAGTAAACAAGAACTACGTATGGACTCTACAATGATTGAACCAAATATAAAGAAGGCTGGACGTCTTGCTTTGTCTTTTGATGTTCTTCATCAAGCTGTAAAAGTTATTCCTAGTGCCAAACGTACAGATTCATTAAATGAAGTTTTAGAACCTAAATTCAAAACTCGGATTCTTTACCGTGTTGAATCAGAAAAACTTGGTTCTACTCTAGATTATCTGCTTCAACTAGCAGATGAAGCTCTAAAAATAGCTAAACAACTACCAGAAATAGCTGCTACAAAGGAAGTTCAAATTCTAGAGAGATTTTTAGAAGAGCAAACTATCTTTGATGAGAAAACCAAAAAACCAAAAGCAAAACAAGCGTCTAAAATAAGTGCAAGTTCTTTGCAGTCAGCATATGATCCTGATGCTACTTATCGCCAAAAAGGTGATAAGAAATCCTCTGGTTATAGCGTTAA
>DUTE01000422.1 GCA_012842235.1 Bacillota bacterium | reverse complement strand
TTGATACTAACTGTGATCCTGATGAAGTAGATTATGTGATCCCAGGAAATGATGACGCTATCCGTGCAGTTAAACTAATCACTTCCATTATGGCTGATGCTGTGATTGAAGCTAGAGAAGGTCTGGATGCACAGATGGTAGCAGCAGATGAAGAAGAAGAAGATATTACTAGCTCTGAGAAGCTAGATGACGATAACACCATGGATAATGACAAAGAATAAGAGTTTGGTTTACAAAATTACAGTACCATATTTAGGTATTCATGTTGAAAACTTTATAGCAGACAAGAAAGTAAAACGCCATGGATAGAGATAGTCTTTAAGAGGCTAGGGGCGTGGAGGATTGACGATAGAGGACATACTTTCACCCCTTTTTTGTAATGAAAGGAGGCACTATAATGGCTATTACTGCACAAATGGTAAAGGAACTTCGTGATGCTACAGGTGCAGGTATGATGGATTGCAAAAAAGCGCTTACAGAGCACGATGGGGATATGGAAAAAGCCATTGAATATCTACGGGAAAAAGGACTAGCTGCAGCTGCAAAAAGAGCTGGTCGTGTCGCTGCTGAAGGTGTAGTAGCAACACTAATTGATAATAATACTGGTGTACTTGCAGAGGTAAACTGTGAGACAGACTTTGTTGCGAAAACAGATGATTTCCAAGAGTTAGTAGAAAAAACACTAAATGTTTTAGTGAAAGAAAAACCTGCTGATTTAGAAGCGTTTTTCAAATCTTCTGTTGATGATACTACTTTTGAGGAATATCTTAAAGCAAAGATTGCCAAGACCGGTGAGAATATGAATGTACGCCGTTTTGCGATCTATGAATTGAAGGATGCTACTGAAGATATGACTTCTTACATCCACTTAGATGGTAAAATTGGTGTTTTGGTGAAGGCTAAAGCAGACTCAGAAGAGGCAGCCAAAAGTGAAGCATTTGCGGAAATGCTTAAGGATCTAGCCCTTCAAATTGCAGCATCTAGCCCTCTGTATATTGATCGTTCACAGGTTGATGCAGAAAAACTTGAGGAAGAAAGAAAGATCTATAGAGCCCAAGCTCTTCAAGAAGGCAAACCAGAAAAGATCGTAGAAAAGATTGTCGAAGGCCGTTTGAATAAGTTCTATGGTGAAGTTTGTCTTCTTGAACAAGAGTTCATCAAAGAGGATAACCAAAAAGTTAGTGATTATATTAAATCTGTTGCCAAAGAGCTCAATACCAATATCTCTGTTTTAGAGTTTACCCGTTTTGAGCGTGGCGAAGGCATTGAGAAAAAGACTGACGATTTGGCAGCTGAGGTCGCTAAAATGACCGATTCATGATTTTTAAAGAGAGCACCTCTGGTGTTCTCTTTTTTTTGTGGTCCCAAAATCACCTCTAAACAAGGATGTTGACCTTGTAAATAGAATAATTATAAAGACAGGAGGAGCGCTAATGCAACCAAAATATCGCCGAGTACTATTAAAGTTGAGTGGAGAAGCTTTGGCAGGAGATCAAGGATACGGTCTTGATCCAGTAGTACTTAAGCGCATATCAATGGAGATTAAAGAACTTGTAGATGCTGGTATTGAAGTAGCTTTAGTTGTAGGTGGAGGCAATATCTGGAGAGGTGCTAGAGGAAGTGCCAAAGGAATGGATAGAGCCCAAGCAGATTATATGGGTATGCTAGCTACAGTAATAAATGCATTAGGTCTTCAGGATTCGCTAGAACAAGCAGGTGTTGATACTCGTTGTATGACAGCTATTGAAATGAGACAAATAGCAGAGCCTTATATTAGAAGACGAGCAATAAGACATCTTGAAAAAGGCCGAGTAGTGATATTTGCTTCAGGAACAGGTAATCCATATTTTTCAACTGATACTACAGCTGCATTAAGAGCTGCTGAGATCGAGGCAGAGGTAATTCTTATGGCCAAACGAGGTGTAGATGGTGTCTATTCAGCCGATCCCAAGCTAGATCCTAATGCTAAAAGATATGATAAGATTGGTTATCTTGATCTCTTAAATCAAGGCTTAAATGTTATGGATGCAACTGCAGCATCACTTTGCATGGTTAATCATATTCCAATTATTGTCTTTGATTTTAATACACCTGGCAGTACACTTATGGCTGCTAGAGGAGAAACAGTAGGAACAGTTATAGGGGAGGAGAATAATGGATAAGATCAGTAATGATGCAAAAAAAAGAATGGAAAAGATCCTTGAGTCTACTAAAAAAGAATTTGCTTCCATTAGGACAGGAAGAGCTAATCCGTCTTTGCTTGATCGGGTAGAAGTAGAAGCCTATGGTTCAAGAATGCCTCTTAATCAGGTGGCTTTAGTTTCCGCACCAGAGCCAAGAATGTTAGTTGTACAACCATATGATAGATCCACCATTACTGACATTGAAAAAGCTATTCGTATAGCAGATTTAGGACTTAACCCTACTAATGATGGACAGATTATTCGTCTTGCAATTCCTGCACTTACCGAAGAAAGGCGCAAAGAAATGGTAAAAGTTGCCAAGAGGATCTCTGAAGAGATGAAGATCGCTGTGCGCAATATAAGAAGAGATGCCAATGATGAGGTAAAGAAATTGGAAAAACAAGGTGACTTACCAGAAGATGAAAGTAAAAGAGCACAAAATGAAATTCAAAAACTTACAGATGAATATATTGACAAAATCGAGCAGATCCTAGCTGCTAAAGAAAAAGAGATTATGGAGGTTTAAGCCTTGATGCACTATCTAGGTAGGCCTCTACTAGATCTGCTACAAGGGGAGCCTCTTGCTCCCCTTGCTATCAAATCTGCAGATAAGACCTATCAAGGCCGGGAAATGATACTAAGGGTTGTAGAAAGAAATGGTATTTGGGAAATTGTTGTAGGTCGCGAGGTTTTAGCAAAGGTGAAGACTTTCGAGGAGAGGATCTAATGGCACAAAAATATGGACTTGACATTGCTAAACTGCCGGTACATGTAGGCATGATAATGGATGGTAATGGCAGATGGGCAAAGAAAAGAAATCTACCAAGGATTGCGGGACATAGAGAAGGTGCTAAAACTGTAAGAATGGCGGTAAAAACCAGTGGAGAATTAGGTATTAAGGTTCTTACCCTCTACGCTTTTTCTACAGAGAATTGGAAGCGACCTAAAGAAGAAGTGAATTTTTTAATGAATCTTCTTGTGGAGTATCTTGTTAAAGAAATAGATGAATTACAGCAAGAAAATGTTAGAATTCGTTCTATAGGTAATGTGTCAGACTTACCTAAAAAAGCCCTAGAAACCTTAAAGAATGCTGAGAAAAAGACAGCTAATAACAAAGGGCTTCAGCTTAATCTAGCTTTAAGCTACGGTGGTCGCGATGAAATAGTTCGATCATTTAGAAAGATCGCTTATAAAGTAAAAGATGGGCTTATCAGCCCAGAGGATATTGATCATGATTTGATCAATGAATATTTAGACACAAAAAATCAACCAGACCCAGATCTCATAATAAGAACCAGTGGCGAGATGCGTCTTTCTAACTTCCTTCTCTGGCAAGGAGCATACTCCGAATTATGGTTTACTGATACTCTTTGGCCAGATTTTTCTAAAGAAGAATATCTTCAAGCACTAGAAAATTTTACTAAAAGACAGAGGCGTTTTGGTAAAGCCTAAGGAGGTGTATTAATTGCGGCAAAGAGTCTTAACAGCAGTAATTGGCATCCCCTTACTTTTATTCTTAGTTTATTTGGGGAGTTGGTATTTTTTCGCATTATGTTTTTTAGCATCAGCTATAGCTTTATATGAATTCCATGGCTTTACCAAAGGTCTTGGGGCTGACATTAGTCTTTTTTTACTTGAAGCAGGTGGCCTTTTAGCTTTTCTTACTGCCTATTTTATGGGTAGAAGCCAGCTCAACTCTGCTTATTTTATCGTTTTAATAATTCTTCTTTTAATAATAGAGATGTTTCGCTCAAGATCCATCCTTAAAAATGGTTCCCTTCTACTTTTAGGTACTTTTTATGGAGGAGTACTTTTTGCTTTTTTACCCCTACTTAGACATTTAGGTGTAGGCTATCTAATTTTGTTACTCCTTGTGACGTGGGGCTCTGATAGCTTTGCTTTTTTTGTCGGGATTAAATTTGGTAAACATAAAATGTGGCCTGAGGTTTCGCCTAAAAAATCGTGGGAAGGTTCTATTGGCGGTCTTTTAGGAGGTTTAGCTGGTGGATTAGTTACTTCCTTATTAGGATTTGTCCTCTTAAAAGATGGATTAATAGCAGGCCTAGTAGGTAGTGTTTTTGCTCAAATTGGCGACTTTATGGAATCGGCTATGAAAAGAGAGTGCCAAGTAAAAGATAGTGGTTACATCCTACCAGGTCATGGTGGAATATTAGATAGAGTAGATAGCCTTATTATTTTAGCACCGGTTTTATATTTAACTTTGCAAATTTTGGCTTGAGGTGGTTGTTAGTGAAAACAGTTGCAATTATTGGTAGCACAGGCTCTATCGGGACTCAAGCTTTAGATGTTCTTAAAGGTTTACAAGGCGAATATGAAGTTATTGCTTTAGCTGCCAATAAAAATATTGAGCTTTTGTCAAAGCAAATTCAATTATTTCAGCCTAGATTTGCCACACTAAAAGATAAAGAGTCTAGGGAAGAGCTTAAAGAAATTATCGATGATGGAAAAACAAAAATCATCGATACAGAATCTTGCCTAGAAGAGACTATAAATAGAGCAAATGCAGATATTACATTGATTAGTGTTGTAGGTTCTGCAGGTCTTTTACCTTCACTTACAGCTGCAAAGCTTGGCAAAAGGCTAGCTCTAGCCAATAAAG
>DUTE01000421.1 GCA_012842235.1 Bacillota bacterium | reverse complement strand
TCCGAAACATCCCCAGCAACAATGTATTCAACACTATCAATCTTAATAGCATATTTCTTTGCTTTGTCCCATTCTGTAAGTTTCCCATCGATATTCATGCTTTTAGGAGCACGAACTGCCATTAATTGTTCTGCCATTGCAGTTGAGGCAACTAGTAAGACGGCTAAAATTACAAGCAATACTCTGCCCTTTTTCATAGGTATACCCCCTTACATTGCTTATATTTCTACATTTCAGCAAATATCTGTTTGTTCCTTCTGTATTGGGGGTAAAAAAAAGCCACTCCTTCGAGTGACAAAAAAATGGCGGAGGAAGAGGGATTCGAACCCTCGCTAGAGCTTATGCCCTACTACAGGTTTAGCAAACCCGCCCCTTCAGCCAACTTGGGTATTCCTCCGCAAGAACTGACAGATTTATAATACCATACAGACACTTGCTTGGCAATAGACATTTCAAGTTTCAACCTTGAATTTTCTTAAAACCTCGGTTGTTTCTTGTGGCAAATATTTAGGAATTCTTACAAAAAATAACTGCTTTACCGTCTCTCTTTGCAAGTTCCACTAAAGACCACGGCTAGAAGCTATATAACTCATCCTATCAATTCTCTAGAAACACTCAATTGTTAGCATTTCTAGCTGCAAGAATACAAAGCAAACTATTAATGATTATAACACCTATGGATGATGAGTGGCGCTCAGTTCTCAGCGCTCGGCGCTTGGCACCTGCTTTCTAGTTTGTCCCCTAATCAATCTTTCCTCAAAGAGTTATTTCAACTTCAAAAACCTTTAATCAAGTGAAATACTACCTGTGTTTGTGTTATTTTACGACCTATTTTAATTATAGACTAAAAAGCCAACGAAACAATACTACCAATATGATATCATACTCTTAGAAACGCTATATCCCCCTTTAAAATAGATGAAACAAACATATCGCATATGGGAGGGTTTTGCCTTGTCTCAGATTATTTTAGTTGTTGATGATGAACCTTCCATCCGGGAGTTAGTTAGTTATAACTTAAGTGTTAATGGTTTTAAAGTATATACAGCAGATACAGGGACTCAAGCTCTAAAAGCATTTCAAAAATACCGTCCGGATTTAATTGTTTTAGATTTGATGTTACCTGAACTCGATGGAGTAGAAGTATGCAGGCAAATTCGCAAAAAATCTAATGTGCCTATTATTATGCTAACAGCAAAAGACAGCGAAATAGACAAAATTGTTGGTTTAGAAGTAGGTGCTGACGATTATATCACTAAGCCCTTTAGTCCAAGAGAATTAGTTGCTCGAGTCAAAGCTGTTCTAAGGAGATCTCGCGGAGATAATACCAATATTGAGATTGAAACTGTATTAAAACATGGCGATATTACCCTAGACGAAAGCCGACATTTAGCCTCTATAGATGGCCAGCCATTAGATCTAACCCCAAAAGAATTTGACCTATTACGGGTCTTTTTACTCAATAAGGGTCACACCTTGACAAGAGAATACCTTCTTTCAACTATCTGGGGCTATGAATTTGAAGGAGAAACTAGAACTGTAGATGTCCACGTAAGACACCTAAGACAAAAACTTGGCGATGAATCGGCTAATCCTCGCTATATTGAAACAGTTCATGGTATCGGCTATAAAATGAAAGAAGATATTTCCTGAGGAAGTGGTAAATTTGAAACGCCCCCAAAGCCTTACGACAAAACTTCTTGCTGGTTATATATCTTTACTTCTTTTAGTTGTTGGTACAACATCTTTTGTTTCAGAACACCTAGTGGGTTCTAAACTTATAGCTTCAATAGACGAGAATCTTCTTAGACAAGCTGAATTAATCGCAAAAACTTATCCAGAACCAATCGACGACATTGCTAAGAGTTTAGAGCTGCGTGTGACAATTATTAATTCTGAAGGAACTGTCCTTTTGGAAACTGACAAAAACCCCCAGATAATGGAGATCCATCTTAATCGCCCCGAAGTTAAAGAAGCTATCAAATCAGGTCAAGGATTTTCTAGTAGATACAGTGATACACTGAATACATCATTAAGATATGCTGCCATTAAAAGAGGGGATTTAATATATCGAATAGCAATACCTCTTACTACAATAAACCAATCCTTAAAACAACTACGCTTAATTGGTTTTCTTGCCACAACTATAGCCATTATTTTAGGTTCTATCTTTGCTTTTGCTTGGAACAAAAAAATCTTAACACCTCTTACAGAGATAACTGATGTAGCAGAAAATATTGCAAAAGGTGATCTTTCTGCGAGGATCAGTACAAGCGGTTCAGATGAGATAGCAACCTTAGCCACATCTTTTAACCTTATGGCTGATCAATTATCTGAAACTATCAGTGATCTAACTGGAGAAAGAAATAAATTAAACGCTGTTATCTCTAGCATGGCCGATGGACTTATTACAACAGATAGAAATCAAATTATTACTGTAATAAACCCTCAAGCTTGTCACCTTTTTGCTTTTGACAAAAACCCTGTTGGTAAACTTCTTTCTCAAGTTATAGATACCCCAGAGGTGGTCACTGCCTTTGCTAATGCTCTAGAGCGAGGCGACTTAGCTTCTCAGCAGTTTTCTTTGTGGGCACAAGGAGAAAAGCAGATGGAAATTCGCAGCATCCCCTTAAGAGACGAAAATAACCATATCATTGGTGCAGTAGGTGTTATTCATGATCTTACAGAACTCAAACGCCTTGAAAGAGTCCGAAAAGACTTTGTCAGTAATGTCTCTCATGAATTAAGAACCCCTCTTACATCAATCAATGGTTTTATAGAAACTATGAGGGAGAATGAATTAGATAGGCAAACTTCACTTCATTTTTTAGAGATTATGTATGACGAAACACAGAGAATGATTAATCTCATAAACGATCTTTTAACCATCTCAAGGTTGGAAGCTGGTCACATAACGTTAACCAAAAATGTCTTTTCCATAGAACCACTGTGGAAAGAACTAGAGATGCTTTTTTTAGCTGAGGCTGAAAGCAAAGATCTTAAAATTGAATTTACTGGCCAAGTGAACGTCTATGGGGATCGCGATCAAATAAAGCAGATCTTTATAAACCTAATTGATAATGCCATTAAATACTCGGATAAAGGTACTATCTTGGTGAAAGCTATAGAGAAAAATGACCGTGTTTTTCTTTCAGTAACAGACTGTGGGCCTGGTATACCTCTAGATGAACAATATCGTCTTTTTGAACGCTTCTATCGGGTAGACAAAGCTAGATCACGGGCACAAGGTGGTACGCTTTACAATAGATAAACCTAAGCCAGTACCACCTTGTGCCCGTGATCTCGCTTTGTCTACCCGATAGAAGCGTTCAAAAAGACGATATTGGAAAGCTATAGAGAAAAAT
>DUTE01000420.1 GCA_012842235.1 Bacillota bacterium | reverse complement strand
TTTTTGCGGTGTTTTGGATAGGCATATTAAGTGCTACATTTAATCAAAGTATCAATAGAGATATTTCCCTAGAATTCTTAAGTAAAGCCCTTTATGTGCCTTATTCTAAAGGTTCTCTCTATCATAGTGGAGATCTTAGTAATCGATTATTTCGTGATGTAGGGGTTTCTGTAGGTATGTTACTAGAGCTTGGAGGTTGGCTTCCTTCAAGTGTAGTTACTGGTATAGTTGCCTTTGCCTATTTGGCAATCCTCAGTTGGCGGGTGGCTTTTCTCACACTAGCTTCAGGTGTTTTGAGTTTTTATATTCCGAGGTTTTTTGATCAAAAAATCTATAACCTATCACAACAAATAAATGTTGATCGCAGTAATCTACGTAGCCATATGCAAGAGACGTTGCAGGCAACAGATGTTATCAAAAGTAACAATTTGCAGATGTGGGCAAAAACTCGGCACTCAAAATACCGCAATAGAGTATATCAAGGAGAAATTAAACTTGGTCTTTTAAGGGCCTATGCCTCTTCAAGTACAAGTATAGTTGCCGAGATAATTAGCCTTGTTATCGGCTGGATTATAGTTATTTTAGCCATAGAGGGTGAGATCTCTGCTGGAGTACTTCTTAGTGCTATTTTGTTAGTTAATAGGGTACAAAGACCGTTTGACCATGTCTCTTACCTATACAGTGGTTTACAGCAGAAAATAAGTTCTGCAGATAGAGTATTGGAAATTCTTGATCTACCTGTGGAGAAATTAAAGAGCAGTGAAACACTATCGAAAACAGATAAAACAAAAGAAACAGAAGGTGTAATCTTATCTTTCAAAGATATCACTTTTGCGTTTTCAGAAGATCAAAAACCTCTTTTTAAGGGACTTTCTTTCGAACTTAAAAAAGGAGAAGTAGTAGGGCTAGTGGGGCCATCGGGTTCTGGTAAGACCACTTTGGCTAAAATCGCCTTAGGGTTTTTTCAACCTCAAGATGGCAAAGTTGAGGTATTAGGAGATTCGCTTTTTAAAGATCCTATTGGCTTGAGAGAGTTTATGGCTTATGTCCCGCAGAATCCGTATTTATTTGCTGGAACTGTTAGGGAAAATCTTACTTTAGGTGATAGCTCCATCAGTGATCAAAGAATAATTGAGGTCTTAAAGCTAGCTAATGCCTGGGAGTTTGTTGCTAAACTTGATAAGGGATTAGAAGCCGATATAGCTGAATCAGGTAAGGATCTATCAGGTGGAGAGAAACAAAGAATTGCTTTAGCAAGGGCGTTTTTAAAAAACGCAGAATTAGTAATTCTAGATGAGCCTACCTCGGCTTTAGATAATGAGAATCAGGTGTTGATCAATGAGGCTATTGAAAGATTATGTAAAAACTCGTCATCTTTAGTAATAGCCCATAGACTATCAACCTTAAAAAATGCTGACAGAATTCTTGTTTTAGATCAAGGAAAGATAGTTGAAGAAGGAACACACAGAGAACTTCTAGCCTTAAATGGACTTTATGCAACCCTTTATGAGATGCAAAAAAGCGAAAAATCAGCTTAATACTTATTGGTAATAAGGAGCAGATTGCAATCTGCTCCTTTACTTTTAGTAAACGAAGAATAAAAAGTTTAGCTTTATTTTGTTTAGGGAACTGAAAAATAGTATGATAAAAGGTATTTTGGCAGATTCGAAACTTGGTTAAAAGATTTAATATGCGCCATGCGTCATGCGTTTTGTGTCCGTATTACTTTGCATTTGAAGCTAAGAGTAAGAAAATGTCAGTTTGAAAATTTACATAGTATTTACAAAAACAAAAAGCGAATAGATGATCGGTTAACCATCTATTCGCTAAGATATTAAAATCAAAGTATTTCCGTTTATTTGCTTATTTGCCTATTTGCTATAGCCTCTTACAAGGCCACCTATATTGGTTTGCTCTTCAACTAAGAACATTCTTGAGCCATCTTTAGAAACAGCAATACCACCAATATTTGAAGTGATGCCTAACTCACCACGGCTAAGTTCGGTAACTTTGCCGTTTTCCCAAATAGAGACAGCGACTTGAGCGTCATTATAATGTGCTACATAAACTCTACCAGCATCATCTGCGGCAGTAGCAAATCCACCAATACCACTAAGTTCTGCTAGCTTTGAAACCTTACCGGTTGCTAGGTCTACTTTGTAGAGTATCGATGTGTTATGATCAACTACATAAATCGAATCTTTGTTAATACATGGAAGACGTACTTGACCAACGTCGGCCCAACCTGTATGGCCCCACTTGGTATCTAATTCAAGATCACCTTTTATATCTTTAAGTTTGTAGAGGCCACCATCACCTTTGCGATCTCCAGCATAGATGTTGCCATCTTTATCAGCGACTAAACCTTCACAGTCAGAGATACCAAACTCTTCGATATTAAACGCATCAATAAGGAATAACTCTTCGTCAAACCAAAATATTTCCAGGACGTCGCTACCAGGAACATAAACGTCGCCTTTTTCATTGACATAGACTGCTTTGGCATAAGCACCAGGATTAAATTCTGTCAAATTTACTTCAGCGATAACATCTCCATTTTCTGTGTCGATGGCTAAGATTTTTCTGTCTCGGATTGCACCTACATAAATAGTCTTGCCATCCGGGCTTAAAGAAGCACCACGAGCAGTTTCGCCAATAGGAACCTCCAAGTCTTTCTTATAGGCCATTGCTGGTGCTGTAGCTACAAGTAAAAGTGCTAAAAGAACTAAAGCAAACCTTTTCATACTATTCCCCTCCATATTTAAGTTGTTAAGGTTCTGTTAAAAAGTTCTTGGTACGATTTGTTTTTCCTGCTTAGAAAATCAAATACATTAACTAAATAACTTGTTTGTTTGAAGGTTTTCGATCTTTTTTCATCTGAGGACAATTAAGGCTACAAGTTTAAAAAAATACATTTCCGTCCGCCGAAGAAAAGAATTAAAAGATTAGACGGAAGATATAGATTATTTTGTTAAAGGATACAAGAGAGTTATCTGGAAAAATTGAATGTGGGTAAAAATAAAAAGATGTTTGTAAAAAGTAAAGGGGTGTTTGACATTGGTAAAGCAAAGAAAGGTTCTTCAAGTTTGTAACATAATCTTTTTTGTGGCTATGGTTGTCGTTAACCTATTGGCTAATCTCCTACCTCTTAACGGAAAGACTACTGGGGAAATATCTGCATTTTATCCCAACCTATTTACTCCCACAGGTTTTACCTTTTCAATTTGGGGAGTAATTTATGTAGCTTTAACCTTGTTTGTTCTTTACCAAGCAGGGGCCTTTTTCAAACAACAAAAACTAGATTTCAGTTTTATTGAAAGCATCGGTTTTACATTTGTGTTAAGCTCTCTTGCAAATATGGCTTGGCTTTTAATGTGGCACTACCAATTTATTTTGTCCTCTTTGATTATTATGGTGACCTTATTGTTTTCACTAATCGGTATTAACAAGGCTCTTGATAAAAGGTCTCAGGTCTGCAAAAAAGAATATTGGTTTGTTCATGTGCCATTTAGAATCTACTTAGGGTGGATATCAGTAGCAACGATTGCAAATGTAACGGTTTGGCTAGTAGATATCGATTGGCAGGGTTTTGGGCTCTCCTTTCAGGTCTGGACAATTGTTGCCATTGTCTTAGCGGCAGTCTTAGCCTTTTTGTCTTTATGGCTAAAAAAAGAGATATTTTTTAGCACAGTTGTTATCTGGGCTTATATAGGAATATTAGCAAAACATGTGCGTATTTTTTCAAGTAGCTATCTAGCAGTTATCTACTCGATTATAACTACTATGGTCTTAGTGTCTGCAGGTGTTATCTATAACTTGATTAAATATAAGTATCCTGCAAAACTTGACTAGAATTGGCAGATAGGCAAGCAAAAAAAGCTAAGGCTGTAAGGCTGATTGGTAATTTCATTAACCCCTAGCCCCTAGCCTTAGCCTTTACAAGGGAAGAGATTAAAAGCTGTAAACAAGAGATCAAATGCCTTAGTATTACGAAGGGTTTTGTTGCTATCTTAGATAATGGCGGTATTTACCGCTTACTTTTTCAAGTAAGATTATTTATTTACTAGGATCTTAATGATAAGATAGATGGTAGAGTTGTCAGAAAGCATAGCCTTTCTAGCCTGTCGGGAGGTATTATGCATGTTAAGCCTTTTTAAAAATATTGGCCTATTAGACATTATTGATATTCTATTGGTAGCGGCAGTTATCTATCGAACAATGCTTTTTATTAAAGGAACAAGAGCTGTTTCCTTGATTAAAGGTGTAGCTATTATTTTTTTAGCAAGTATTTTAAGCCGTTTTTTGGGTTTTAAGACTGTTAACTGGCTTATCCAACAGCTTGTAACAGTCTTCATGGTTGCTCTTCCTATTGTTTTTTATCCAGAGCTCAGAAAAACCCTTGAGCGATTAGGTAGAGGAAGTTTTTTTCAAAGTGATGAACGGTTTTCTATGTTTGAAAGAGGGCATTCACAAAAAGCCGTAGGCGAAATTGTCCGTACAGCAGAAAAGTTTTCTGAGCAAGGTGTTGGTGCAATTGTGGTCCTAAAGCGTGATAGTGGTTTAATGGAATTTGTCGAAACCGGTACATTGGTAGATGCTATTGTTAGTCAACCTATTCTTGAGACAATATTCTTCCCTAACTCAGCTCTTCATGATGGTGCGGTGATAATAGAAGGAGATAGAATTGCCGCAGCAGGTTGTCTATTGCCACTTTCAGATAATCTGGAAATATCAAGAGAATTAGGAACACGGCATAGAGCTGCTGTTGGGCTTTCTGAGGTCTCAGATGCTTTAGTAGTTGTGGTCTCAGAGGAAACAGGTAGTATTTCACTAGCCGAGGATGGCAAATTACATCGCTATCTTACGCCAAAGCAACTCCAAGAGAGACTTCTTTCTGAGCGTAAACCTCCTGAAAGGTTTTGGCCCTTTGGACGGGGAGGGAAAGAAGAATGAAATTGAGAATAGACAACCGAGATCTATATTTAAGGGGTATGGCCCTTGTAATTGCAATTATTTTTTGGATGTTTGCTCAACAAGATATGCAGGTTCCTAGTATAAATGAAAGAGAGCAATACCAAAAGATCATGAAAAATGTAGTTTTTACAGATATTAGAGAGGGAATCCTTATTACATCTCCTGTACCAGAAGTGTTTTTAGAGATATCAGGTCCTTTTTGGGAACTTAACCAAAAACAAGACGAGATTCAAGTTTATGCTAGTTTAGAGAATAAAGGTGCCGGTCGGCATAGTATAAAAGTGAATGTAAAAGCACCAGAAGGTATTAATGTAGTACAGTACTATCCAGACAAAATTGATGTGCGTTTAGAAAAGAAAGAGACAAAAGAACTAAAGATTGAACCTATACTTTTAGGTGCACCTCCAGCAGATTACAACTTTCGCATAATAAGTATATTACCTGAAAAAGTTATAGTCTCAGGGCCCCAGTCTTATGTTAGCCAAGCACAAAGTGCTACTGTCGGTATTGATGTTTCCACACCAAAACCAGGACTCTACAAAAACAATATTCTTATACAGGTAAAAGACAAAGAACAAAAGACTATTGAAGGTATTCACCAAGATCCGCAACTAGCTGAAGTGCAGTGGGAGTTAGCACAACAAGAAGGTAAAAAAGTCCCTGTGGAGGTTGTTTTAAATAAAAAAGAGGAAAATTTAGACATAAAGGTAAATCCCCAAGAGGTGCTTGTCTTTGGCAATATGTCTAAGGTAAATGTAGTTTTGACAGAGACTGTGGAAATAGAAGAAGAAGATTTACCTTTTAACAAAGAGGTTTCATTAATAGTTCCTACAGGAACTGAGATTTGGCCTAAAACAGTTAAAGTGAATATAGAGAAAAAATCACTAGTTGAGGAGGCGAGGTAGCATGTCCAGGCTCTTTGGCACAGACGGTGTCCGAGGTTTAGCAAATAAAGAACTAACCCCAGAGCTTGCAATGAGGCTTGGCCGTGTAGCAGGTTTTCTCGCTGTAAAAGAAGGTCGTGGCAAGGTACTAATAGGAAGAGATACAAGACTATCTGGCGAGATGCTATCAACAGCTCTAATGGCTGGTATAACTAGCTCCGGAGCTGATGCTTATGATTTGGGTATTATACCAACCCCAGGTGTTGCTTATCTTTGCCGCACACTTGAGGCGGATTATGGTGCAGTTATTTCTGCTTCACACAATCCCTTTGATGATAACGGCGTGAAATTTTTTGACAAAGATGGTTTCAAACTTTCAGACGAAGAAGAAAATTATATTGCTTCTTTTATCGTCGATGACAATGGTGAGTTTATAAGAGATGCACTGCCTTATCCTACTGCAGAGGGTATCGGCCGAATCCATAAAATTGAAGATGCTCATTTGATCTATGCCAATTATATAAAGGAGATCTCCAAGGTATCTCTCAAAGGTTATAAGATCGCTTTAGACTGTGCAAATGGAGCTTCTTACGAAGTTTCACCAAAGGTCTTAGAGAGTTTAGGTGCAGAGCTAATCTTGTTAAATGCTGAACCCAATGGTAAAAACATTAACCAGGGCTGTGGTTCTACTCATCCAGAACAGATAAAAGAGGCTGTAATAAGAAGTGGAGCCTATGTTGGTATAGCTCATGATGGTGATGCAGACAGAGTTTTATTTGTGGATGAAAAAGGCGAACTCGTTGATGGTGACCATATTATGGCCATCTTAGCCCTTGATCTTCTTGAAAGGAATGAGCTTCCCAACAAGGCTATAGCTGTTACAGTCTACTCAAACCTAGGGCTAAAAGATGTTTTGTTAAAAAACGGTGCAGCGGTCCACATTACAGACAATGGTGATCGCTACGTACTCCAAGAGATGAAAAAAAGCGGTTTGGTTCTTGGAGGCGAACAGTCTGGCCATATAATCTTGCTTAATCATAACACTACAGGTGATGGACTAATTGCTGCTATTAAGCTATTAGAAGTGTTGGTGCGAAAACAAAAGCCTCTTTCTGAGCTTGCTGCCCAAATGACAACCTTTCCCCAGCTTCTTGTTAATGTAAAAGTAAAAGATAAATCTAGGGTAATGGAGTCAGAAGTTGTAAAGCAAGCTGTAAGAAAAGCTTCAGAAGAATTAAATCAAAAAGGTGAAGGTAGATTGTTTGTGCGTCCTTCGGGGACAGAACCACTCATTCGCGTCATGGGCGAAGCTAGAGATGGAGTTTTGGTTCGAAGAATTGTCAATGAAGTTGCAGCAGCTATTGCCTCTGTAGAACAAGAGGACTAATGGAAATGGACTAATAGACTAATCTTTTAGCAGTATTTACAGCAACTAGCAGGCAAGAAAACTCTTGCCTGCTAGTTTTAGATAATAAAATCAATTTTAGGGAGCTAAGTAAGTCATCTCTTTTTAGAATCAACGAAATTCTAGAGAAAGGTTTTACCAATTAGAATTATTAGGGAATTAGAGTTTCAAGAAAGGTGAATAACCATGGCTATTTTGGGTATTGGTATAGATCTAGTGGAGATAGACAGATTCAGAGAAACAGTTACACCAAGATTTATTCAGAGAGTATTTGCCAAAGAAGAGATAGAATATGCCAAAACCAAAAAAGATCCTATTCCTTCTTTGGCTGTGCGTTTTGCTGCTAAAGAAGCTGTTATTAAAGCATTTGGTTGGAGATTGTTTAGTCAAAGTCTAAAAGATATTGTTATCTTAAAGACTAGTGATGGGCCTCCTTCTGTTTTACTCCACAAAAAAGCACAACAAAAAGCCCTAGAATCAGGTGCAAAAGAGATCTTTGTTAGCCTCACACATACAGATAGCCTAGCCATGGCCGAGGTTATAGTTGTAGGTGGTGATTGAGATGAAACTAGTTAACAAAGAAGAGATGCAAGCTATAGACAAAAGAACTCAAGAAGAGTTTGGTATTTCAGGTCTTGTTCTTATGGAACAAGCAGGAGAAAGAGCAAGCACGTTTTTGCTGGAAAATTTCGGCCCTAAAGCACGATATCTCGTATTGGTTGGGACAGGAAATAACGGCGGGGATGCTTTAGTTGTGGCAAGACGACTTATGCTTTCAGGGTGCCGGGTTTGGACATATTTACTGGGACAAAGACAAGATCTTACCCCTTCAACTAAGGCTAATCTGTCAATATACGAGAAATTAGGTGGCGAGGTACTTGAGCTGCCAGCCAACATCGACAAACTTCGCATGGCTTTAATGGTTACAGACGCACTAGTCGATGGCCTTTTAGGCATTGGGCTTGAAGGTGGGCTAACAGATACTTTTTTAGCTGTTACTAAGATTATTAATGAGTCAGAAGTACCAGTAATTGCCCTCGATATACCTACAGGAGTTCATGCAACTACAGGTGAAGTAATAACTGACGCTATTAGAGCTGACTATACAGTTACTTTTGGTCTGCCAAAATTAGGCTTATATTTATATCCAGGCCCATATTTTGCAGGAAAGATAATAGTTGAGCCTTTATCTTTTCCTCCAGAACTTCTTAAGGATAATTCCCTAAAGGGGCAGATCACTCAGATTGAAGATCTAGCTGAACTGAAAAGGCCTGAAGAAAGCCACAAAGGCACCTATGGCAAAGGGCTTTTAGTTGCTGGTTCTTTTGGGATGTGTGGAGCAGCAGCTCTTACAGGAGAAGCAGCTCTAAGAACAGGGGCCGGTTTAGTACAGGCACTTTTGCCAAAAGAAATAATACCGATTATGCAAAATATGTTACCCGAGATGACCATAAAAGAATTAAAGTTAGAAAATGAAATTGAAGGCTACGATTGTATCATGATTGGTCCAGGTTGGGGTGTTACAGAAGAAAACGGTATTATTCTACGGCAACTTATAAAAAAGGCAGCGATTTTAGATATTCCTTTAGTTTTAGATGCTGATGCACTGACCCTTTTGGCTGAAAAAGACATTACTCTAAATGCTCCGGCAGTTCTTACTCCTCATCCCGGTGAGATGCAACGACTTATTAAAAAAGATATTCAGACAATTCAGAAAAATCGCATTGGGTGGGCACAGACCCTTTCAAGAGATTTAGGTGCAGTAGTTGTACTTAAAGGGGCTCATACAGTGATCGCTAATGTAGATGGTAGTTTTTATATTAATCCAACAGGCAATGCAGGCATGGCCACTGCAGGTTCAGGTGATGTTTTAACTGGAATTATAGGTTCTCTTATTATGCAAGGAATATCTCTAAGCCAAGCCGCAGTGACAGGAGTTTACCTCCATGGCCTAGCAGGTGATTTAGCCAAAGAGAATCTAGGTAGTAGATCTCTTTTAGCACGTGATATTATTTCCTTTATACCCGAGGCAATCAAGAAGATATACGGAATCTGATAAAATTGGCTGGTGATTATGATGGAAGATAGGAGAGCCTGGGTCGAAGTAGATCTAGACGCTATTGCCTGGAATCTAAAGTTTTTAAAAAAGTTGGCTCCTAAAAGCCAAATAATGGCTATTATTAAAGCCAATGCTTATGGACACGGTGCAGAGGCTGTTGCCAAAGCAGCCTTAGCAAATGGTGCTTCTTGGTTAGGTGTAGCTACAGTTGAAGAAGGTATTTCTCTAAGAGAAGCTGGTATTGCTGCTCCAATCTTAGTTTTAGGAGTAGCACCAGAGGTTGAGGCTCCTTTAGCTGCAAAATGGAATCTATCAGTAGCCTTTACTGATTTAAAAGGGGCAGAGGCGTTGTCAAGGGCTGGTAAAGCTCTTGGTAAAAAGGCTTCTGGACAGTTAAAGATAGATACTGGTATGCACCGCATCGGTGTCTTTCCCTATAAAGTCGAAGACCTTTTAGAGGCTTGTCAATCATTAGATGGCCTCAAAGTTGATGGGCTTTTTACTCATCTTGCTACAGCCGATTGTGATGAGAAACTAGCTCAAATGCAGGTAATAAAGATGAAGGAAATTGTCGACAAATTAGGTAAAAAATCCCCACCACTTGTGCATTGGGCAAACAGTGCAGCAGCACCTTATCTTGCAGAAGGTAGTTCGTTTATTCGGGCAGGAATTGCTCTTTATGGTCTTAGACCTAGTCAAGATTCTTTGTGGGAAAATCTCAAACCAGCTCTTTCGTTAAAAGCAAGTATATCAAGGATTATTACCTTAGGTAAAAATGAGCCAATAGGCTATGGTGCTAGCTACTATACAAAAGGACCCTGTCAGATAGTTACTGTTCCTATTGGCTATGGTGATGGTTATACTAGACGACTCTCTCACAAAGGTGCAGAAGTACTTATAATGGGCCAAAGATTTCCTGTGGTGGGCAATATTTGTATGGACCAATTAATGGTTGAAGTGCCCTTGGAATTTTCTCTCGATCCTGAGGCAGAGGTGGTTTTATTAGGTAAGCAAGGCAATGAAGAGATCAGTGCTGAGGAGCTTGCTAAAAAAAGTGATACCATTCACTATGAAATAGTAACTGCACTATCTACAAGACTAAAGAGGATTTATACGAATTAAAGGCTTCCATGTGGAGTTGAGGTTGAGGTGCATAAATTGAAAAACAAGTTGGTGGTTGTACTTTTATTAATATTCTCTATTGGTGCTTTAGCCGTTGATATTAAGGGTAATATAGGTATCAATTATACTAAACCAAAGAGGGTTCAACCAGAATTTACTTTAGAAGCTAATTTTGATAGATCTATATTATCAGGTATAAACTTTAGGTTAAAAAACGGTTATACCGACTGGAATGATTCTTTACTTTTTCCCTCCCAAGCAGTATCAGCCTATCTATTAAGTGGTAGTTATGACTTTTCTTTTTCTCTTTTTAGCTTTGACTGGAGGTATGAACGGCTTTTATCACCTCTTTGGGATAGGCGTTATTTTATAGCTCATAGAATTCGAATCGATAAAGAAGATTTCCCTTTGTATCTTGATTTTTATGAAACTAGTGTTGTTGTTGGCGATGGAAATGATGTATGGGTGATGTTTAACCCAGTA
>DUTE01000419.1 GCA_012842235.1 Bacillota bacterium | reverse complement strand
GGCCGTTAGTATTTAATCTAGTCTTGCCACCTTTTTCTTTAATATACTGAGCTACTTCCTTTAGCACCTCTAATCTAGCAGTTGGTTCACCATAACCACAAAAAACTATCTCAGGATATTTTTGAGGATCGGGTATCTCTTTGATTATCTCTTCAGCTGTTGGCTCTTTATCGAGCCAAAGAGTATAACCACCTAAGCCGTCATATTCATTTCTTATGCAAAATGTACAAGCATTGGTACATCTGTTGGTCAAGTTAATATAAAGATTATCATCTAACTCATAGGTAAATACGTTGTTCATGGAGTCCCTCCCTACATATCGTCTAAACCGAATCTTTTTTTAAGGTCTGAAAGCCTAGACTGAAATTCATCCTCAGAGATATTATCCATCTCTTCTACTAATTTATAAACATCATTTAAATCATCTTCCGAGATTTTTCCCTCTTTAGCTAAACGCTCAAATGATGCTTGGATCTGCAGCTTTACTCTTTCTAGTTCAAGGGATAAATCCATAAAGAATCATCCTTCCTCCCTAAAAGTCTCATCAACAAAGCGAGCAAACTCCGGGTACCATCTCAGATAGGCTGTTCCTGTTTCACCTTTTCTTTGCTTAGCAAAGATAATCTCTGCAAGACCTTTAGTACCTCTTTCTTCGGCTTGATCTGGGTAGTAGTATTCGTCTCTGTAGACAAAAAGGACTATATCAGCAAACTCCTCAATGTTGCCTGAGTCACGAAGATCGCTCATCACAGGTCTTTTATTTTCTCTTAGTTCAACCCCACGATTAAGCTGTGAAAGAAGAATTAAAGGTAGATCTAGTTCTCCAGCTAGATCTCTTAATTCCCTAACTATTTCACCTACTTGTAAAGCCCAATTGCGATTATTGCCTTCGCGGGGCTTTATCAACTGAAGGTAGTCTATTACTATCAAGGATAGATCGGGTTCTTCTGTCTTGACTTGTCTTGCCTTTGCTCTAATCTCATCGACAGTTAAACCACGTTTATCAACTATTTTAATAGGCAGACGATAAAGATCACTGAATACCTCTTCTGTGACTTTCATCTTCTCATCGTTTAGCCTTGTCTGATATTCAAATGATGTGACTAATGGTTTACCATCTTCACTTCTATAACCAAAGAGTTCATTAATAACAAAACGATCACCAATTTGCTCATCATCCATCTCGAGACTAAAAATAAGCACGGGATTTCCTCTTTTGGCAATATTCATTGACCAGTTAAGAGCAAGAGCTGTTTTACCCATACTTGGACGTCCCGCAAGCACAATAAGGTCTTTATTTTTAAAACCAGTAGTGATTGCATCAATAGAAGGATACATTACCCTAAGTCCAGAGGACTTAGTCCCTTCTTTTCTCGCCACAAGGTTAGTATAACACCTCTGTAACACATCTAAAAGATCCTTAACCTCATTTGCGGCTTCAGCCTCAACACTTGTTGCTTCAAAGATAATCTGCTGAGCTCTAGCCTGCATTTCAGCAAGGGAAAGATCATTAGAATTAAGGACTATTTGAGCAATCTCATCTGATGCTTCAATTATTCTTCTTTTAGCATATTCTTCTCTTACAGAAGCAATTGAAGGCTCTAATTCTGAGCGGCTAATAAAAGACTCTGTTAGCCCCATTAAAAACTCAGAAGGCTCGTCCATATCAGCATTTTGGCGCAGTTTTTTAGCTAAAAGTGTATACGAGAGTTTACCACTTTCCCGATAGATCTCTATAATTCTTTTATAGATAAGCCGGTTTTCTGGAGCATAAAAGTGTTGTTCCTTTAAAGACACTAAAACCTTATCTATAAGGTCTGGATACTTAATCAAAATGCCTAGTATTCTTCGTTCTGAAGCAAGATCAAAGGGAATTGAGCTAGTTTGGTCAATCTTTGTAATCATCTTTAAAAAGCTCCTTCCACTTTTTCACTTTCTCAATATCTACACTCTTATAGGCAGGAGAAGAACTCTGAGGAGTACTTCTTGGGGGATCCTTCTTAAAATAGGTGCCTTTTTGCCTAGGAGTCTCTAAATCCTCAAGCTTAGTTATATTAGCATTAAACCAGTTTTTTAAGATACCATCGAGATATTTCATCGAAGGAAACTGAGCATTTTCTGCAGTAATATCGATGGCTTTGGCTACAAGCTCAGGGTTTAAGCCTCTTACCTCCATCCATTCATTAAGCAGCATAAATTCTTTAGCACCCATCATACCGATTCTTTCATGGTAGTAGTCATAGATCGCTTCTTTTTTCTTCTGCTCATCATCTAAGGACTGATCAATAGAAACAGCGACCTCTTTTTCTGGCTCCTCTAGTTTTTTAGGTCTCTTTGGTTGATACAATTCAATTACATCTTCTTTAATAGTAATTAGCTCTACTTCAGTTAAAATCTCTAACTGATAGGCGAGTTCCTCTTCTGTAAGCTTAGTCAAACTTAAGAGAGCTTCGTGCCAGTTATCTGTAGCTTCAGCCTCTAGTAAATAAAGGAGATCGATCCAGATCATGGTAGCCATTGGACCAATGACAGACTGGTAGTTTTCTATTAAAAGTGCAGGAAGCACTAAATGTTTTTCTCCAAGATACCTGATCATGCTAGCCCCCCCTAGTGTTTTGGCTAAAATGTACTAAACGATAATAAAATATCGTTTACTTCCTTTTTATAATCATCTTTGCTTGCCTCTGGTGCAATAGCTGTAACAGTGAAGACAAAGTTTCTCTGTTTAACATATAAGATATCAAGATAAAAGGTATCACTACCTAGTTGTACCTGTGCCCTTTGTAAAACACTCTCATCTTTTTCAATTTCTTCTCTAGAGATAGTTATCATGCCAACAATATTTTCCATCTGCAAAACAAACTCTTTAAGTGGTTTGTTTAATAGATCCCGGGTAATAATAATCCGTTTTTCACCTTTGGGAGGAGTTAACTCCAAAAGGCTTTGTCCTGATGGCTCAGTATAAGTCCAACCTTCAGGATAAGCTATAGAAAAGCCCCATTTTGTACTGGTATATCTTGGCCAAAGGTTAGCACCGGTATTTGGAGATATAAGTACTAAACCACCTGTACCAAATTTCTTGTCTGTAGTTGTTGGTGTAATTGTTTCAGTTTTAACTGCTTCTGTTTTTTCAGCAATTTTAGGAGCATCTATTGTTTCTGGTTCTAAGGTATCTGTTTTAACTGGCTTTGGTATTGAAGGAGTGGTTTTCAATTGCTTAGCTGACTTTTCTTGAAAAGAGACCTCAGCAAAGAGAATCCGGGGATTATCTGCTTGAAGTCTGACATACCAATCTTGAGGCGATACATCTATACTCAAAACAAGACCTGGCTCCCAGACAAGTCTCTTCTGGAGCCAAGCATCGTAGATAAACTCCATTGTCGGTCGCACTGGTTTAAGAAGATAGTTTTTATCATTTAAAGAAAGAGAGACTGAATCTACCGGGGTAGAACCATGATAAAACACATAAACAAAAAGGCGACCACCATTGTGGTTAGGAGGTAAGAAAAAGACTGTAGGATCACTGTAATTATAATAAGTCAGAGTCTCTCCTTGATGTTTGTAAGGAGAAGAACCAAAACCATAAATAAAGATGTCATCGACAATGTAGGCGTTATAGACTGGTGAATCTTTAAAAAACTCAGGTTCTTCAAGCCATCTATCTGCAAGACGTTCAACAACTTCATTATAACGTACTGGAAGTGCTGCAGCGGTTTTAATTGTTAAAGCCGAGATAGAGGTAAGTATAAGAATAGAGAAGAAAAAAACCCATCTCTTTTTCATGGCTTTCATAATAAATCCTCCTCCAAGGAAAGTTTCGCTATGAAGAAGCAGATTACCTCCGCCAGAAAAATTAAGGTTTTATACTGTATTCGATCTATTATTTCCTTAATTAATGTCTATATCTAACTGGCAGGGGAGACCCCTGCCAGTTAACTTTTACTGTATTCTTTCCAAAAGAGGGTTTTCGCAAGCCCTTCTTCCTGCTTTTGCTAAGGGATACCACTTACCATCGATTTTGACCCTGACAATATCTGCGGTATAGTCATTATTCATACCACATTTAGAACAGTTGCTAAGAAGTGAAGAACCGATGCCATATATATCCACTGGTACCTTAGATTCCTCAAACTTTCTAATCTTTTCAATATCAAAACCACCTGTTACAGCGATTTTTACCCCTTGGCAATATTTCTTTGCCTCTTCTAGATCTTCATAGGGCAAATCCCAGGTAAGATAGGCTGAATCTAGGGCCTCTCTGAGCTGATAGACAAGTCTTGGATTAACACCAAGATCTAACTCTTTTAGTCCAAGAGGTGAAATGGATTTGTCACGCATATTACCAGAAGTATCCGGCCTTACTGCCATAAGCCGATATTTTTCAGCCTCAGCTGTATTACCTGCCTTTTTTTGTTCAAGATATTTGTCAAACATGGCTCTTAATACCTCAAGACTCTCAGTGATTACATCATTGTGAAAATCCACTAAAGCAATACGTGGATATTCCATTGGTAAAATACGGGCAAATTGCAACATTGTCTCTACAGAATCCCCTAGGAAACAGCAGATAGATGCATGGGAGATTGTTCCTCCACCTCTGCCACCCCAAAACTCTCCTTGAGCATCGGTAGAAACTAAGATCTGGGAACTTTTTCGCCCATGTCTATAGTTGTAGGCTTGTACAGCAAGTGAGAAGGCATAGCCGCCGATAGCTTGCATCTTATAGTGCATAAATCTTGCTGGGAAAAATAGTACATCTTTACCATTACATGCCTCAAGAACATTGAGAACATTTGTAGCAATCCTTGTTGGCTCTGATAAAGCACCTAAGATTACTGTCTCTAGATGACCGATCTCTCTATAGCGGCCTCTTATACGCATAACTGGCTTTACATCAAGAGGATTGCCATCATACGGTAGCCAAACCCCATCTTCTACAGCCCAAACCTCTAAATGGTCATAGGTATCAACCCATTTGCCATTATCAAAATAACCTGTACAAGATTGTAAAACGCGAAGTGATTCATCGACACCAGCAATAAGAGAACCTGGCTGGCGGCGAGTAAAAATCTGCATCTCTACCTCAATATTTCCAGTATCAACATTACTACAATCTAAATCTTTTAGATCACATTTGCCAGAAAATCTGTAACCTTCTTCAGCAAGACGTTGTAAAATTTTAATCTGATTTAGGAAATAAACATCAGAATACCAGCCTTTTCTAATTCGTTCTTCATCTATTTGAAACAGAGAAGCTGGTAATCTCTTATGATCAAAAAAACTCACTCTAACCCCTCCAAAGACCTAGCCGGTTTTTTATATCTCAATTTATTAGGACGCATTTTCTTCATATTATATCACTCTGGTGAGATGACGTCATCTTTTTACTACAACTTGTTATCCCTTAAACAAACCTATTTTAACAGGTGTTTTGCCTTTTGTTAACTTTTAAAAGGAACTTTTTTTAAGAAGGCTTGTCTTATTATATGTCTAAAATATCAATTACGTGCATAAAGGAAAGGAGAGAGTGTTATTAAGAAACTTCTCTTAATAATTGTGCCGCTGCTGCTTGGAGGTG
>DUTE01000418.1 GCA_012842235.1 Bacillota bacterium | reverse complement strand
TGCTATTTTAATTAGTGAAAAACTAGTTGAAGAAGATGCTTTTACCTCAATTCATATAGAAGAATATGAGTGTCAAGCTAGAGACACAAAACTAGGATCAGAAGAGATTACTAGAGATATTCCAAATGTAGGTGAAGATGCCTTAAAAGACCTTGATGAGCAAGGTATCATTAGAATTGGTGCTGAAGTTCATCCTGGTGATATTCTTGTAGGGAAAGTAACACCAAAAGGTGAGACAGAGCTTACAGCTGAAGAAAGGCTGCTTAGAGCAATCTTTGGCGAAAAAGCTAGGGAAGTCAGAGACTCTTCGCTACGAGTTCCTCACGGTGAAAGTGGTGTTGTTGTCGATGTAAAGATCTTCTCTAGAGATAATGGCGATGATCTCTCACCCGGTGTAAATACTCTTGTGCGCATCTATATTGCCCAGAAAAGAAAGATCTCTGTCGGTGATAAGATGGCTGGTCGTCACGGAAACAAAGGTGTTGTTTCTAGAATTCTGCCTGTAGAGGATATGCCCTTTTTACCTGATGGCACCCCTGTAGAGATTGTTCTTAATCCTTTAGGTGTTCCCTCAAGAATGAATATTGGGCAGGTACTTGAGACTCATTTAGGCCTTGCTGCAAAAGCACTTAATATGAAAGTAGCTACACCTGTTTTCGATGGAGCTATAGAAGAAGATATTGAGAAAATGCTTGAAAAGGCTGGTTTTGAGCCTGACGGGAAGACAACCCTCTATGATGGTCGCACAGGACAGCCATTTCATTCTAGAGTTACTGTAGGTTATATCTATATGTTAAAACTTCACCATCTTGTAGATGATAAGATTCATGCCCGTTCTACTGGTCCATATTCGCTTGTTACTCAGCAACCACTTGGTGGTAAGGCTCAGTTTGGTGGCCAGAGATTTGGTGAAATGGAAGTTTGGGCTCTTGAGGCATATGGTGCCGCTTATACATTACAAGAACTATTGACAGTTAAATCTGATGATGTAGTTGGTCGAGTTAAAACCTACGAAGCTATTGTCAAAGGTGAGAATGTACCTGAGCCAGGAGTTCCTGAATCGTTTAAGGTACTCATCAAAGAGCTACAATCTCTCTGTTTAGATGCTAAAGTCTATTCCGAGGATAAAGAGGTTGAGATCAAAGATGAGGACGAAGATATTACTGAGATGGCCAAGGAACTAGGCATCGATCTACAAGGAAAAGATAGACCTGGACCATCTATTTCAAAATCAAATTCGAAGCAAACGAAGTCTGATAAAGACGATGATGAAGATGATGACGATGACGATGACGATGATGAAGACGATGAGTCTGACCTAGAAGATAATGAAGAAGATCTTTTAGACGAGGATCTTAATACCGAAGAACTTGAAGATATCGATGAGTTTGCTACCGATCGCTTTGATGAAAATGATGGTTTTGGTGAAGATGATGATTTTGATGAGGACTAGATTCACTTCCTGGTCAAAAAAAGGAGGGACTGACTCTTGTTGGACGTTAATAATTTCGATCGGATCAAGATCGGCTTAGCTTCACCGGATAAAATCCGGGCCTGGTCCAGCGGAGAAGTCAAGAAGCCGGAGACTATTAATTACCGGACCTTAAAACCTGAAAAAGATGGTTTGTTTTGTGAGCGCATCTTTGGTCCTGTTAGAGATTGGGAATGCCACTGTGGCAAATATAAACGTGTTAGATATAGAGGCGTTGTTTGTGACCGCTGTGGTGTTGAAGTAACCAAATCCAAAGTGCGCCGCGAACGCATGGGACACATTGAACTTGCTGCTCCTGTGAGCCATATTTGGTATTTTAAGGGTATACCAAGCCGTCTAGGCTTGATACTTGATATGTCGCCAAGAAATTTAGAAAAGGTTCTTTACTTTGCTTCCTATATCGTAATAGATCCAGGTGATACTCCACTTACAGAAAAGCAGTTACTTTCGGAACCTGAACGACGGGCTATGCGTGAAAAATACGGCGATAGCTTTGAATGTGGTATGGGAGCAGAGGCAATAAGAAGACTATTACAAAAGATAGATTTGGAAAAAGAGTCTGAAGAGTTACGCCAAGAGGTAAGAGACTCTTCAGGACAGAGAAAGACTAGAGCCATAAGAAGACTAGAGATTATCGAATCGCTAAAACAGTCAGAGACTAGACCAGAGTGGGTAATCCTTGATGTTATTCCTGTGATCCCACCTGATCTAAGACCTATGGTTCAGCTTGACGGTGGTAGGTTTGCAACATCTGACCTTAACGATCTCTATAGACGTGTTATTAATCGTAATAATAGATTAAAAAAGCTTTTAGAACTCGATGCACCAGATATAATTGTTCGCAATGAAAAAAGAATGTTGCAAGAGGCAGTAGATGCACTGATCGATAACGGTCGAAGAGGGCGTCCTGTTACAGGACCAGGGAATCGTCCTTTAAAGTCTTTAAGTGATATGCTCAAAGGAAAACAGGGACGTTTCCGTCAAAACCTTCTTGGAAAGCGTGTAGACTATTCAGGTCGTTCAGTTATTGTTGTAGGACCTGAATTAAAGATGCACCAGTGTGGTCTACCAAAAGAGATGGCATTAGAGCTATTTAAGCCCTTTGTTATGAAACTTTTAGTAGATAAGGGTCAGGCTAACAACATTAAAAGTGCCAAAAAGATGGTAGAGAGAGTTAATGATGAAGTTTGGGACGTGTTAGAAGAGGCAATTAAGGAACATCCTGTTCTTCTAAACCGAGCACCTACACTACATCGCTTAGGTATTCAAGCTTTCGAACCTGTGCTTGTAGAAGGTAGAGCTATTAAACTTCATCCTCTTGTATGTACTGCCTACAATGCTGACTTTGACGGAGACCAAATGGCAGTTCACGTTCCTCTTTCTGCTGAAGCACAAGCTGAAGCAAGAATCCTTATGCTCTCAGCTCACAATATCCTTTCTCCTGCAAGTGGTGATCCTATTGCTGTACCTACACAGGATATGGTTATTGGTTGCTACTACCTTACACTTGTGCGTGATGGTGGCAAAGGAGAAGGCAAGGTTTTCCTCAACATGGATGAAGCTATGATGGCTTATGAGGAAGGCGATATTGATCTCCATGCTCTAATTAAAGTTAGAGAATGCAAAGGTACTTCTAGAGAAACAACGCTAGGTAGAATGATTTTTAATAGTGTTTTACCTGAAAATATCGGCTATTACGAACAAGAGATTAGCAAAAAAGACCTGCAAAAAATTGTCAATGTCTGTTTTAGAAAATATGGTGCAAATCGCACAGCAGAAGTTCTTGACAAGATAAAAGACCTAGGTTACCATTATGGCTGTATTTCGGGTACTACAGTGTCTGTAACTGATATCAAGGTACCCCCTGAGAAACAGGATCTGATTGCTCAAGCAGAAGAAGAAGTCTTGCAACTTGAAAAGCAGCACCGCAGAGGCCTTATAACAGATAACGAAAAATATCATCGCACTACAGTGATTTGGACTGAGACAAAGGATCAAATTACAGAGAAGATGAAGGAAAACTTAGGCAAATGGAACCCAGTTTATATGATGGCCACCTCAGGTGCTAGAGGTAATATGTCACAGTTGTCACAGCTTGCAGGAATGAGAGGTCTTATGTCAGATCCTACAGGTAAAGTTATCGAGCTTCCTATTAAAGCAAACTTCCGTGAAGGACTGACAGTTCTTGAATACTTTATTTCTACCCATGGTGCAAGAAAAGGTCTTGCTGATACAGCCCTAAGAACAGCTGACTCAGGATACCTCACTCGTCGTCTTGTAGATGTCTGCCAGGATGTTATTATAAGAGAAGAAGAGTGTGGTACTGAAGAAGGTGTATGGGTCAAGGCGATAGTCGAAGATGGAGATATCTATGAGTCTTTAGAGGATCGTATCGTTGGTAAGCTAACCTTTGAAGATGTTATCCATCCAAAGACTAAAAAGGTCATTGTGAAAAAGAACCAGATAGTAAATGAAGCAATTGCCAAAGAGATTGTGGATGCAGGTATAGAATCGGTTTATATGCGCTCAGTCTTGAGTTGTCGCTCACGCCATGGTATCTGTATTAATTGTTATGGTAGAAATCTTGCTACAGGTAAGCTTGTTGAAGTGGGTGAGGCTGTAGGAACGATTGCCGCACAATCTATTGGTGAACCAGGTACACAGCTGACAATGCGTACTTTCCATACAGGTGGTGTAGCTGGTGATGATATTACAAGAGGTTTACCACGAGTCGAAGAAGTCTTTGAAGCACGAAAACCAAAAGGCCAGGCAGTTATCACCGAAGTAGAAGGCGTCGCTAGAATCGAAGAGAGTAAGAAAAATCGTAAGATTATTATTACTAAGCCTGATGGTACTGAAAAAGTTTATCAAGCACCGTTTGGTTCAAGACTTAAAGTTACAGATGGTACAGAGGTAAAACCAGGTGACAGACTAACCGACGGTCCGATTAACCCACATGAGCTACTTCATATAAAACCAATTAGAGAGATTCAGGCCTATCTTGTGCAAGAGGTTCAAGAGGTTTATCGTTCACAAGGTGTGGAAATTGATGATAAACATTGTGAGATAGTTGTCAGACAGATGATGCGCAAAGTTAAGGTTACAGACCCAGGAGATACTGAGCTATTACCTGGAGGTCTAATTGACTACTTTGAGCTTGATGATATCAACAAAAAAATGGAGGCCAAAGGTCAGACACCTGCAAGTTACAAGCATGTGATCTTAGGCATTACTAAAGCGTCTTTGGCTACAGAAAGTTTCCTATCGGCTGCTTCCTTCCAGGAGACAACTAAAGTACTAACTGATGCAGCTATAAAAGGCAAAGTCGATTGTCTCATTGGACTTAAGGAAAATGTGATTATAGGTAAGCTTATCCCTGCAGGAACAGGAATAGAACGCTGTCAACGCACAGATATAGTAGCCAAAGAACCAGCTAAGTAACGTTAGTCTTTGTTTATAGAATTTGGGAGGGTGTTAAGGCATTTTATTGACACCTTCCCTGTTTAAATGGTATACTTTTGAGGTACGCCACAA
Source organism: Bacillota bacterium (assembly GCA_012842235.1). Taxonomy (GTDB): domain Bacteria; phylum Bacillota; class DTU065; order DTU065; family DTU065; genus DUTE01. Next base: position 11,897 of record DUTE01000418.1, on the reverse strand, counting down.
ATCGGATGAGAGGAGGCTTAGGCATGCCTCTAGATCAACTAAAAAATGCAAATAATAGAGCTGTAGGTACTAAACAGGTATTAAAAGCAATTGAAGATAATAATGTTTCACTAGTATTTGTAGCCCAGGATGCCGACGCCAAACTTATTGAACCGATTAAGAAGTCTTCTGTGGAACATGGGATTGATGTTATATGCGTTTCGCAAAGAATTGACTTAGGTCAGGCATGTGGCATAGATGTAGGAGCCGCTGCCGCGGCCATTCTTAAGGATTAAGATAACTTTGCATCGGAAGGAGGTGGCAGAATGCCAACAATTAACCAACTCATCCGCAAAGGAAGAAAGACAAAAGGGAAAAAATCAGCTTCTCCAGCTCTTCTAATTGTCCGAAATACATTAAAGGATAAGAACGTTGTGACACCTAAAGGGTCTCCGCAAAAGAGAGGCGTATGTACCAAGGTTGCTACCTTGACACCGAAAAAACCTAACTCAGCTTTGAGAAAGGTGGCTCGTGTCCGCTTAACCAATGGTATTGAAGTAACTTCCTATATTCCTGGCGAAGGCCACAACCTGCAGGAACACTCCGTAGTACTTATTAGGGGAGGCCGTATCAAGGACTTACCAGGCGTCCGTTATCACGTAGTTAGAGGTGCAATGGATACTGCTGGCGTGCAGGATCGTCGTCAGGGTCGTTCAAAATATGGTGCTAAAAAGCCCACAGATTAATTTTGAAGAGGAGGGAAGACTGAGATGCCAAGGCGTGGACACGTACCTAAGAGAACTGTTCTGCCAGACCCAATTTACAAAAGTACTGTGTTAAGTCAGTTTATTAATAAACTAATGTTTGATGGCAAAAAGGGTACTGCAGAATCTATTATTTATGGAGCCTTGGAGATCGTGGCTGAACAAACAAGCCAAGATCCTATCGAGGTACTTAATAAAGCTTTAGAAAATGTTATGCCAGTTGTTGAGGTTAAGGCTCGTCGTGTAGGCGGTGCTACTTACCAGGTACCAGTAGAAGTTCCAGCAAATAGACGCATGGCTTTAGCTATGAGATGGATGATTCAAGTTGCTCGCGAACGTAGCGAAGGTACTATGGCTGAAAGAATGGCTGGCGAAATTATGGATGCCGCTAATAACACAGGCGGTGCCGTAAGAAAGAAAGAAGATACTCACCGTATGGCTGAGGCCAACAAGGCTTTTGCTCATTATCGTTGGTAGGCTGCTGCCCGATTGTGGATCAGGGCAGGATAATGAAGCCCCTGCTCATACCACTGGCGGTCTCCCGACCAAAAGAGCTTTGCTTGGTCGGTCTAGGGTCGAAAAAGTCACACCCTATTATGGAGTAGCATAACCGTCAGATGATCGGACTGGCCTAGCTTTTGGTGAGACTCACTAGTAGTAAGGAGGGGAAAGTGGGTGCCTAGAGAGTTCCCACTCGAAAAGACTCGCAATATTGGCATTATGGCCCATATTGACGCAGGTAAAACGACTACAACTGAAAGAATCTTATTTTATACAGGAAAAGTCCATAAGATGGGCGAAACCCATGAGGGTGCAGCAACAATGGACTGGATGGTACAAGAACAAGAAAGAGGTATTACAATTACCTCAGCGGCAACAACTTGTCATTGGAAAAATCATCGCGTTAACATTATTGATACGCCCGGGCACGTTGACTTCACAGTTGAGGTAGAGCGATCACTCAGAGTACTTGACGGTGCAGTCTCTGTTTTTTGTGCTGTTGGTGGTGTGGAGCCACAATCTGAGACGGTCTGGAGACAGGCTGATCGTTATAAAGTTCCTCGCATAGCTTTTATTAACAAAATGGATCGTATCGGCGCTGATTTCTTCAGAGTGGTAGATATGATCAAAGAAAGATTAGCTGCAAACCCAGTGCTGCTGCAGATACCAATTGGTGCTGAAGACAACTTCAGAGGAATGGTAGATCTAATATCTAACAAAGCAATTATCTACACCGATGATTTAGGAACAAGAACTGAAGAAGATGCAATTCCCGATGATCTTGTTGAACTAGCAGCAGAAAAACGTCAAGAGATGATCGAAACTGTTGTAGAAACAGACGAAGAACTCATGACTCGTTATCTAGAGGGTGAAGAGATATCTGAAGATGAAATTAAGAAAGCTATCCGTGAAGCTACATGCAAAAACTTGATTGTACCTGTTTTATGTGGCTCAGCTTTCAAAAACAAAGGTGTACAAAAGCTTCTAGATGCAATTATTGACTATTTGCCATCCCCACTTGATGTAGAAAGTGTTAAAGGAACAGATCCAGATACTGGTGAAGAAGTAGTCAGAAGATCTTCTGATGAAGAACCTTTCTCAGCTTTAGCATTCAAGATAATGACGGATCCATTTATCGGTAAACTATGTTACTTTAGAGTTTATTCTGGCACTTTAAATTCAGGTTCATATGTGCTTAATTCAACTCGAAACAAAAAAGAGAGAATTAGTCGCTTAGTGCTTATGCATGCAAATCACAGACAGGAAGTTGAAACAATTTATGCAGGAGACATTGTTGCTGGCGTCGGCCTTAAGTCGACTTCAACAGGGGATACGCTTTGCGATGAAAAGCACAAAGTAGTACTTGAGACTATGACATTCCCAGAGCCAGTTATTGACATCGCCATTGAACCAAAGACTAAAAACGATCAGGATAAACTGTCACAAGCTCTACAACGTTTAGCTGAAGAGGATCCAACTTTCCGCGTAAGCTCAAACGAAGAAACCGGGCAAACTATTATTGCCGGTATGGGTGAGCTTCACCTAGAGGTCATTATTGATAGACTCCTAAGAGAGTTTAGAGTGGGTGCGAATGTAGGTAACCCACAGGTTGCTTACAGAGAAACAATCAATAAGCCTGTACGTGCCGAAGGCAAGTTTATTCGACAATCAGGTGGACGTGGCCAATATGGTCATTGTGTTTTGGAGTTAAAACCAAATGAAACTGGTAAAGGTTTTGTTTTTGAAAATAAAATCGTCGGTGGAGTAGTCCCTAAAGATTACATTCCCGCCGTTCAAGAAGGTATCGAAGAAGCAATGTCTTCTGGCGTCTTGGCAGGATTTCCAGTAGTCGATGTCGTTGTTAGCCTAGTGGATGGTTCCTACCATGAGGTCGACTCAAGCGAAATGGCGTTTAAAATTGCTGGGTCCATGGGCTTTAAAGAAGGCGCTGCTAAAGCTAATCCGGTTCTCTTAGAGCCGGTTATGGAAGTGGAAGTAGTTACCCCTGATGAGTTTTTAGGGGATGTCATGGGTGATTTAAATAGCAGACGTGGACGTATTGAGGGTATGACTCAACGTCCCGGAGCACAAGAAGTTCGTGCTTTAGTTCCGCTTGCCGAAATGTTTGGCTATGTGAACCAACTTCGTTCTTTGACTCAGGGACGTGCTACCTATGTTATGACATTCTCGCATTACGAGCAGGTTCCAGCCAATATAGCTGAAACAATAATTAAGAAGGGTTAATAAGCCCTAAGTAAGGAGGCTAAAAAATGTCTAAAGCAAAATTTGAACGTACCAAGCCACACGTTAACATTGGTACTATTGGTCACGTTGACCATGGTAAAACCACTTTGACTGCAGCTATTACAAAATATCTATCAAACAGAGGTTATGCTCAGGCTAGAAAGTATGATGAGATTGATAATGCTCCAGAGGAGAGAGAGCGTGGAATTACAATTAACACCTCTCACGTAGAGTATGAGACTGAAAACAGACACTATGCTCACGTTGACTGCCCGGGGCACGCTGACTATGTCAAGAATATGATTACAGGTGCCGCCCAGATGGATGGTGCTATTCTTGTTGTTTCGGCAGCAGATGGCCCAATGCCACAGACTAGAGAGCACATCTTGCTCGCTCGTCAGGTTGGTGTTCCTGCTATTGTTGTTTTCCTCAACAAAGCTGACATGGTCGATGATGATGAACTCATTGAACTAGTTGAGATGGAGGTTCGTGAGCTTCTTGATCAGTATGAATTCCCAGGTGACGATACTCCAATTGTTATAGGTTCTGCCCTCAAGGCTCTTGAGAGCGATGACCTTGATGACAAATGGAACCAAGCTATCGATAAATTGATGGCTATCGTCGATGACTACATCCCTCTACCAGAGCGCGATGTTGACAAACCTTTCCTCATGCCTGTTGAAGACGTCTTTACAATTACCGGACGTGGTACCGTTGCTACTGGTCGTGTAGAACGCGGTCAGGTTAAGGTCGGTGACTCTGTTGAGATCGTTGGTATTAACCCAACAAAGAACTCTGTTGTAACTGGTGTAGAGATGTTCCGCAAAATCCTTGATTTTGCACAAGCCGGTGACAACATTGGTATTTTGCTTCGTGGTGTAGAGCGTAAGGATATTGAACGTGGTCAGGTTGTTGCTAAACCAGGAACAATTACTCCTTATACTAAATTCGAAGCACAGGTTTACGTTTTGAAGAAAGAAGAAGGTGGCCGTCACAAGCCTTTCTTCTCAGGTTATCGTCCACAGTTCTACTTTAGAACTACAGACGTAACAGGTACTATTACCTTACCTGAAGGTGTGGAAATGGTTATGCCTGGAGATAATATTGCAATGGAAGTTGAACTGATTGCCCCTATCGCCATGGAGGAAAACCTTCGTTTTGCTATTCGTGAAGGTGGCCACACAGTTGGCGCTGGCGTTGTCAGCAAGGTTATTAAGTAATTGAGTTTACTATCGAGGTAGCGGCTAAAGCCCACCTTTGGTCGCTACCCGCTTTTTTTCCAAACCTTGACAATAGTCAATAAAAGGAGGGGACAGTAGTGAAGCAAAAGATTAGGATTCGCCTTAAAGCTTTCGATCATGTAGTTTTGGATCAGTCTGCAAAAAAGATTGTCGAAACTGCTGAAAGAACTGGCTCTAAGGTTTCGGGACCAATTCCTCTGCCAACAGAGAGAAATGTCTATACAGTTCTTCGTTCTGTTCACGTTCATAAGGATTCTCGTGAGCAGTTCGAAATGCGAACACATAAGAGACTTATCGACATTCTTGAGCCAAATGCCAAAACAGTTGATGCTCTCATGAGACTTGACCTGCCTGCAGGTGTGGATATAGAGATAAAGCTATAGATTAAGCAAGTTCCCTCCTGGTTTACAGGTGTGGCAACTCTCCTCACATGCAGTGTACACGAATCAGTAAGGAGGTGTAGGCAGATGCCCAAAGCTATACTTGGCAAAAAAGTTGGTATGACACAGGTTTTTACAGAAGATGGTACTGTTATTCCTGTGACTGTTATAGAAGCAGGTCCTTGCAAGGTTGTACAGTTAAAAACCCTCGAAGTTGATGGTTATGAGGCAGTTCAACTTGGTTTTAAAGAAAAAAACGAAGTTAATAAGCCAATAGCTGGACACTTTAAGAAGGCCTCTGTAAAACCCACCCGTTATCTTAGAGAAGTCTCTTTTGAAGATGGTGAAGAACTAAAGGTTGGGGATGTAGTTAAAGCTGATATCTTCCAAGAAGGCGAATTAGTTGATGTAACAGGGACTTCTAAAGGCCATGGTTTTAGCGGCCCAATCAAGAGATGGAACTTTAAGATTGCAGCAAAATCCCATGGTTCTAAGTATCACAGAGGTGTTGGTTCTCTTGGATCCATTGATCCAGCTCGTATTTTCAAAGGTAAAAAGATGCCAGGTCGCTACGGTAACGATAGAGTTACAGTTCAGAATCTAAAGGTTGTAGCTGTTGACGCTGAGAAAAATCTTCTCTTAGTCAAAGGTTCTGTGCCTGGTATCAAAGGCAGTCTTGTGACTGTTAAGAAGGCTGTTAAAGCCTAAACACACTAGTTGCAGGAAAGGAGGCAGCAAAAATGCCCCAAGTGACAGTTTTTAACGTCAATGGTCAGCAAGTTGGGCAGCTAGAGCTTAGTGATAAGGTGTTCGGGGCCGAAATCAAGCCACATCTTATGCATGATGCTGTAGCTATGTACCTTGCTCGCCAAAGAGTGGGGACCGCTGCCACCAAGACGAGAGGTATGGTAAGAGGTGGCGGGAGAAAACCCTGGAGACAAAAAGGTACAGGACGTGCCCGTCAGGGTTCTATTAGAGCCCCTCAGTGGAAAGGTGGAGGCGTAGTATTTGGTCCTACTCCTAGAGACTATAGTTATTCCATGCCTAAAAAAGCAAGAAGAGCAGCTTTATGCTCAGCTCTTTCAGCAAAGGCTCAAAACCAAAATATTATCGTCTTGGATAATTGGCAGATAGATACTCCCAAGACCAAAGAAGTTGTTGAAGTTTTAGAAAATCTTTCAGTTGCCGATAAAAAGATACTAATTGTTACAGCTGATAATAATGTGGTTCTTTACAAATCAGCCCGTAATATACCAACAGTCGGCACAATTGCTGCACAGAACCTCAATACTTATGAGGTGCTGAATTATGACACCCTCGTTATGACCAAGGACGCAGTATCTAAGGTCGAGGAGGTGCTTGCATAATGGAATCAGTTTACGACATTATTAGAAAACCCATTATTACAGAGAAGTCTGTTGCTCTTATGGAGCAAAACAAATATACTTTCGTAGTCAATAAGCGTGCTACTAAAACACAGATTAAGCATGCTGTTGAAAAGATCTTTGGTGTCAAAGTCGTTAGCGTAGCAACAATGAATATGAAGGGCAAGCTTCGCACCATGGGAAGAACCCAAGGCTATCGCCCTGATTGGAAAAAAGCTATTGTAAAATTAGCTGACGGCGACAGAATTGAGATCCTCGAAGGTATGTGATAAGTACCGGTAAAGGAGGTTATTGCTGTGGGTGTGAAGTCATTCAAACCGACCTCCCCTGGCCGCCGTTTTATGTTAGTCTCTGGATTTTCAGAGGTTACTACTGATAAACCAGAAAAATCACTTCTACAACCATTGCAGCCTAAAGGTGGCCGCAATGCAGAAGGTAGAATTACGGCAAGGCATAGAGGTGGAGGACATAAACGCAAATACCGCATTATTGATTTTAAGCGTGATAAAGATGGCATTCCAGCTAGAGTAGCAACGATCGAATATGATCCAAATAGATCTGCTCGTATTGCTCTTCTAAACTATGCTGACGGTGAGAAACGCTATATCATTCAACCAGCTGGATTAAAAGTTGGTGATATTGTAGTTTCGGGGCCAGATGCAGATATTAAGCCGGGAAATGCTTTACCTTTAGCTAATATTCCTGTAGGTACAGTAATTCATAATATTGAATTACAGCCTGGTAAGGGAGCACAAATGGTTCGCTCAGCAGGTACAGGAGCCCAACTTATGGCAAAAGAAAACGGTTATGCTACTATACGTCTACCATCAGGTGAGATGAGAATGGTGCTTGAAACATGCCGTGCAACTGTCGGTCAAGTAGGTAATCTTGAACATGAGAATATCACTATCGGTAAGGCAGGCAGAAACCGTTGGCTTGGCATACGTCCACAAACTCGTGGTGTAGCTATGAACCCTGTTGACCATCCACATGGTGGTGGGGAAGGCCGTGCCCCTATTGGTCACGCTAGTCCTCTTACTCCTTGGGGTAAACCTACATTGGGTTATCGTACTAGAAAGAGGAAAAAGTCAGACCGCTTGATTGTCAGAAGAAGACGCTAGGATGCGTTGTCTATATACTTCGAAACTGAAGGGGGGTTGTGGCAAGCATGGGAAGATCTAGTAAGAAGCAACCATATATTGAAGAAAAGTTGCTTAAACGGGTCCAGGAAATGAATGCCAGTGGCGAAAAGAAAGTTATCAAAACTTGGTCTCGCAGCTCTACAATCTATCCTGAGCTAGTTGGCCACACTTTTGCAGTGCACGACGGCCGCAAGCATGTTCCTGTTTATATTACTGAGGACATGGTCGGGCATAAGCTAGGCGAGTTCGCTCCAACACGGATATTCCGTGGTCATGGTGGAACAGCAGAACGCGCAACGGCCCTCAAAAAATAACGAGAGGGGGATAGCATTATGGAAGCAAAAGCTAGCGCCCGCATGATCAGGATGTCACCAAGAAAGGCTCGTCAAGTAATCGACCTTATTCGTGGCAAGGATCTTGAAGAAGCACAGAATATTCTTAAGGTTACGCCAAGAAAAGCCAGTCATTACATTGGTAAAGTCCTAGATTCTGCGGCAGCAAATGCAGAAAATAATTTTAATATGGATCGTGAAGACCTTTATGTGTCAAAGGCTTATGTTGATGAGGGTCCTACAATGAAAAGGATTAGATTTCATTCAAGAGGCCAGGCAGACACAATATTTAAGAGAACCTGCCATATTACAGTTGTATTAAGTGAAAAAAAGGAGGGATGAGGAATGGGTCAGAAAACGCATCCCTTAGGAATGCGGCTAGGCATTATTAAGGATTGGGATGCCAGGTGGTATGCGGAAAAAGACTATGCCAATCTTCTCCATGAGGATCTGTATATTCGTAAGCAGGTTAAAGAAAAATTTTACAGCGCCGGAATTGCTCGCACTGAAATTGAAAGAGCAGCTAACATGGTTAAGATTACAATTCATACCGCCAAACCAGGTATGGTAATTGGTAAAGGCGGTTCAATGGTTGATGAATTCCGCAAAGAGTTGGAAAAGGATACTGGCAGACAGATATCTATTAATATTTTAGAAGTTAAGAAACCTGATCTTGATGCACAGCTAGTAGCTGAAAACATCGCAGGTCAGCTAGAGAGAAGAATCTCCTTCCGCCGCGCCATGCGTCAGGCCAAACAAAGAACTATGAGAGCCGGTGCTCAAGGTATAAAAATCGCAGTTTCAGGTCGCCTCGGCGGTACTGAAATCGCTAGAACTGAATGGACTCCTGAAGGTTCAGTACCTCTGCAGACACTTCGTGCAGACATAGATTATGGCTTTGCTGAGGCATACACAACTTACGGTAAGATTGGCGTTAAGGTTTGGATATACAAAGGAGAAGTGCTTCCCGAAAGAAATTAAGGAGTCGCAAGGAGGCGAGAAGCAGTGCTTATACCAAAGCGCGTCAAGTACCGCAAAGTACAGCGCGGCCGTATGAAAGGAAAAGCCATCCGCGGCTCACAGGTTTCATCTGGTGAGTACGGTTTGCAGGCCTTAGAACCAGGATGGATCACTGCAAGCCAGATTGAAGCTGCCCGTGTGGCTATGACAAGATTTATTAGACGTGGCGGCAAAGTCTGGGTTAAAATATTCCCTGATAAACCAGTTACCAAGAAGCCTGCTGAAGTGCGTATGGGTAGCGGTAAGGGAGCCCCTGAATATTGGGTAGCAGTAGTTCGTCCCGGCCGTGTAATGTTCGAAATTGCTGGAGTTAGTGAAGAGGCAGCAAAGGAAGCTATGAGATTGGCAGCTCATAAACTGCCTATAAAGACTAAATTTGTTAAGAAGGAAGAAAAGGCAGGTGACGCAAATGAAAGCTAAAGAGGTTCGTGAACTCGGTGATGTTGAACTTAAGCAACAACTTGGTGACCTCAAAGAAGAGCTTTTCAACTTGCGTTTCCAGCTGGCTACTGGTCAACTTGATAATGTCAAGAGGATATCAGAAGTCCGCAAGTCTATTGCTAGAGTCAAGACTGTTATAAAAGAACGTGAATTAGCAGCTCAGAAATAACGCCCCATAGGAAAAAAGGAGGGGAGTTCTATTGGCGAGTGAAACCACTACATTAAAAAGCCATAAGACAAGAGTTGGTTTTGTGGTTAGCGATAAGATGGATAAGACCGTAGTTGTAGAGGTTGTCAGACTATATGCTCATCCTCTCTACAAAAAACGTGTCAAGACCACCAAGCGCTATAAAGCTCATGATGAAAACAATGAGTGTGTAGTAGGCGACAAAGTTCGTATAGAAGAATGTCGTCCTTTGAGCAAAGACAAGTGCTGGAAGGTTATTAGCATAGTTGAAAAAGCAAAATAATTGATTAAGAAAGTTTGTAGAGAGGAGGGGTAGAGATGATTCAGCAAGAAAGCATGCTAAATGTTGCCGATAACACTGGTGCAAGAAAAGTATTATGCATTAGAGTTCTTGGTGGCAGTGGACGCCGTTATGCTTATGTTGGTGATGAGATCATTGCAACAGTTAAAGAAGCAATTCCAGGCGGTACTGTCAAAAAAGGTGAAATTGTGCGTGCGGTTGTGGTAAGGACTAAACATCAGATCGGTAGACCTGATGGCAGCTATATTCGTTTTGATGATAATGCTGCAGTAATTGTCGATACCCAGAAAAACCCTCGCGGGACACGTATTTTTGGGCCAGTTGCCCGTGAGCTCCGCGAGAAAGAATATATGCGCATCATCTCCCTAGCCCCGGAGGTGCTATAATGTTACTTTCCGGGGAAGGCGTTATTAGACAAAGGGGGGAATCAGCATAACCATGAGCATGAAAAAAATCCATGTTAAAAAAGGCGATACCGTTACTGTAATCTCAGGCAATGAGAAAGGCAAAAAAGGCAAGGTACTTCGCGTTGATCATAAGCAAGGTCGCGTGGTTGTGGAAAATCTAAACATGGTGAAAAAGCACATGAGACCCAGTCAGAGTAATCCCCAAGGTGGAGTCATCTCTGTGCCTGCTCCAATGCATAGTAGCAATGTTATGATTATTTGCCCAAGTTGTGGCAGACCGACCCGCATTAAGAAAGAACTTCGCGATGGCACAAAAATTCGTGTTTGCAAGAAATGCCAAAAAGCTATTGACTGATTGTGCGCCAGGAAAGGAGGTTAGCTCCCATGCCACGTCTTAAAGATCTCTATCAAGAGGAAGTTATTCCTTCTATGACAGAGAAATTTGGATATAAGAGCCCCATGGAAGTACCAAAGGTTGTCAAAATCGTTGTTAATATGGGCGTAGGCGAGGCAAAAGAAGATCCTAAAGCCCTAGATGCTGCAGTTAAGGAATTGGCTTTAATCACAGGTCAAAAACCAGTTGTAACTAAGGCAAAAAAATCAGTGGCTGCCTTTAAAATTCGTGAAGGCATGTCGATCGGCTGTAAAGTTACCTTAAGAGGCGATCGCATGTACGAGTTTTTAGATAGGCTACTTAGCATTGGGTTGCCTCGTATTCGCGATTTCCGCGGTCTATCCCCAAAGGGATTTGATGGCCGTGGTAACTATACACTTGGTATTAAAGAGCAGATTATTTTTCCAGAGGTAAGCTACGATGAAATCGAGTCTATCCGAGGTATGGATATCTGTATCGTTACTAATGCCAAGAGTGATGAAGAAGCATACGAACTGCTCAAGCTACTAGGAATGCCATACAGAGCTGCATAAGCTTTTGGCGCCTAGGCCACTAATACTCACAGAGGAGGGAAGAGCGTGGCCAAAAAATCGATGATGATCCGTGCTCAAAGACCCCAGAAATATGCAGTGAGAGCACATAATCGCTGCAAAATCTGTGGACGTCCTCGCGGATATATGCGTAAATTTGGAATGTGCCGCATCTGCTTCCGCAAGCTAGCTCTCGAAGGCAAACTCCCAGGTGTTCGCAAAGCTAGCTGGTGACATGTGGCATAATCCTTACAGACTATTGCTAATGGAAGGGGGATGCTAGGATGATCACAACTGATCCGGTAGCTGATATGCTAACGAGAATTCGGAATGCCGGTGCAGTTTACCATGATAAAGTTGATGTACCTACATCAAAACTTAAGCTTGAAATCGCCAGAATACTCAAAGAGGAAGGCTATATCAAGGATTATCAGCTAGTAAATGAAGATAATATTTCCATGATTAGAATCTTTCTTAAGTATGGCGATAAGAAAAAACCAGTAATTGCAGGGTTAAAAAGAATTAGTAAACCAGGATTGCGCGTTTATGCTGGTTCTAATGAGATTCCCAGAGTCCTAGGAGGGCTGGGTACGGCAATAATTTCCACATCAAAAGGCGTAATGACAGATAGTGAAGCAAGAAAGCTTGG
>DUTE01000417.1 GCA_012842235.1 Bacillota bacterium | reverse complement strand
TTTAAGGTACTTTTTTGAAGTTTTATAATCGGGGCAGTACTGTTCTACTAAAGACCAAAACCTATCTGAATGATTCATCTCTTGTAGGTGGCACAGTTCGTGAATAATAACATAGTCCATTACTTTTTGAGGAAGAAGGACTAATCTCCAAGAAAGATTTATATTGTTTTTGCTCGAACAACTACCCCAACGAGTTTTTTGGTCTTTGATCCGTATATTATTAAAAGTAAAGCCTAGTGTTTTACTGATAGCAGAAGTTCTTTCTTTTAAATGTATATCTGCTTGTTTTCTGTACCAAGAGTAAAGTTCTTCCTTATTCAGAAGTTTTTTCGGGACAAAAAGTATATCTTGATTGAGACTTATTTCCTCTGTATTTGAGATTGCCGGTGCTAAAGTAACATAGCTACCAAGAAAAGGGAGTTTCGTCCCATATGCTAAGGAAACAGGGCAAAAGGCAAGCGATGTCTTTTTTAGTTGGGTGTTAAGCCAAGTTTCTTTCTTTTCAAGTAGCTCTTTTGCTTCTTTATCAGTAAAATCTTGGGGGACATTTAAGATAACAAGGTTTGGTTCAACTCGTATAGATACAGTTTTTTTACGATTTTTCGAACGCCGTATTTCTAACTCATAGTTAAAATCACCCATAAAAGTCAGCTCCTAATCGACTAGACCAAATTCTACAGATGGAGGATGATATATTGAAAAGGTTAGGTCTTTTATTTTTAATTCTACTTGTACTAGGAGGGGAGAGTCAAGGAATGGAGCAGGTTATTTCGCTAGGAGCAAATTATGAAGTTTTACAGATGACTCCAGATTATGATTTCACCAAAAAAGAGCAGGTCTACCCAGATAAAGGCGGTTATTTAACAGATGGCAAAGCGGGAGATCCACTAAATTTGCATGATGGTTGGGTTGGCTACATGCGTGCTGAAGGGCGCCACATTACCCTTGATCTTAAAGAATCAAAGCCATTTTCTAAAGTAAGTGCGAGATTTTTACACAATCCCTCTTTAGGTATATTAATGCCAAAAGAGGTTGAATTCAGTGCCTCTTTAGACGGGGAAAACTATTATCGACTAGGTAATAAAAAAGCATCTAAACCTCTTTATACTCAAGGACCAGAGGTTGAAGTATATACAATAGAAGTTATACCCACAGAGGCTAGGTATGTAAGAGTAAGTTTTCTTGTAGATGTATGGACTTTTATTGATGAGATTACTGTTTGGGGAAGCGAAGTTGTAAGCACAGAGTTAAGCACAAGGGAGATAATTGGGGACTCTTTTGGGGCAGATACTGCTGCAAAAGTTGATCTTTTACAAACTCCCCAAGCTCGTTCTTCTGCTGCTGGTGGTATGAATCATATGGTTTTGATCTACTCAGGTGATAAATTCAATTGGCAGAAGATGGATTTTCTACCATATGTTGGTTATTTGAATAATGAAACTTTTGTTTTAGAAGATTATCTGTTTGATGGTTTTTTGTTTTTGCCCTATGGTACGACACAAGATGGCTATTCTTTTGGTCATGCAGGCAAACCAAGTAACAAAGAAAAGTGGCAAAACTATCTCGATAGTCTCTTTTTGGAAGGCCAAAACCTAGCTGCACTAAATGATGCAGTCGGTGTGTTAAAAAAGAGTTTAGCAGATAGTGATTACAAGGCAAAAGTAGAAATTGCTATCCCTTACCCCTCAAGCAAGCAAACGAATTTTGGGGAAATAGATGGAGAACAATTGAGTTTTTCTCTAAGGGATCAAGAAAAAGCCTTAAAAAACCGCTGGAAAGCAGTCTCTTGGTATGTTAAAGAGGTTGTTGAAAGATTTGACCAAAACAACTATGAAAACTTAGAGTTAGTAGCCTTTTATTGGTTTGAAGAAAATATCTCCCATAGTACAACCCCTTATGAAACTGAACTTGTTAGAGGAGTCTCACAGATTGTTCATGAAAATAATCTGGTTTTTCACTGGATACCTTTTGTTCAAGCAGAAAACTTTCGTTCATGGAATGAGGTTGGTTTTGATCTAGCTATGATGCAGCCAAACTATTTCTTCCATCCTGATGCTAAGGAAGAACGTTTAGAAAACAATGCTTTATTAGCTAAAAAATACGGTTTATCGGTAGAAATTGAAGTAGCTAACAGAGTCTTTACATCAGAGGATTATAGGAATCGTTTTAAAGCCTACCTAAGAAATGCTTTAGAGTATGGCTTTAACAAAAGTCTTTTAGGCTATTATCAAGAAACTATGCTTTTTGGTAATGCTGCTATGAGTAATGATCCAGAAAAAAGGGAGATCTATGAATGGGTCTACCAGTTTATAAGAAATGAAAAAGCTCCTGAATAAAACAGAAAGAAATAGCCTCTAAGCACAAAAGCTTAGAGGCTATTTCTTTTTTAATATCTTTCTTTCAAATCTTAGTTATAACTAGTGTATGTATAAAAAACTCGTGTTTGATAGATATTCTATATGAGGGATTTTTTGAGAAAGCAGGTTGAAAATAAAGATGACCAAAAGAAAAAGTAGTCAAGCTCAAATTACAGAAGACTATCTTTTACCTGATTTAGATCAAAATGTAGCTTTTTTGAAATCAGCATTTAACAACAGTAGTGATTGTGTTTTTCGAGAATTTGTTATAGGTGACAAGATCAAAGCCTTTATTATTTGTATAGATGGTCTTGTAAGTAAAACAACTTTACATGAAGATGTTCTTAAGCCACTTATGTTTTCTTATGCTGCATCGGAGTTACCAAAAAGAGAGATTAATACTTACATAAAGGAGAAATTGATAACAGCAAGCGATCTTAAAGAGGTGGAAACTTTTTTGGAGATTACTACTGCTGTTTTGTCAGGGGATGCAGCTTTATTAGTAGAAAAACAACCCAAAGCTATAATCATATCTCTTAGAGGATATGAGATGCGCAGTGTCAGCGAACCTCATATTGAGTCTATTGTTAGAGGTCCAAGAGAAGGATTTAATGAGTCTCTACGGGTTAATACATCACTAATTAGGCGCAAAATCAAAAATCCAGATTTAGTATTTGAAAGCTTGACAGTAGGTAAAAGAACAAGAACTGATCTAAACATAGTTTATGTTAAAAACTTAGTTAAGGAAGATATTTTAAATGAAGTACGCAAACGAATCCAAGCTATTGACATAGATGAAGTTTTAGATTCAGGTTATATAGAACAACTTATCGAAGATAACCCTCTTTCTCCTTTTGCTACTATTGGCTATACAGAAAAACCAGATGTAGCAGCAGCAAAAATTCTAGAGGGAAGAGTTGTGGTTATTGTCGATGGCAGTCCTACAGTACTTACTATTCCTCTGCTTTTTATCGAGCATTTTCAAACAGCAGAAGATTACTACTCACGCCCCTTTTACATGTCTTTTGTTCGTTTATTGCGCTATTTAGCCTTTATTGCTAGTATAATTTCCCCTGCTTACTATATTGTTTTAGCAAGTTATCATCAAGAACTGCTTCAGACACCTCTACTAGTTTCTATTGCTGCATCAGCTGAAGGTACACCCTTTCCGGCAATAAAACCCATAATAGCTACT
>DUTE01000416.1 GCA_012842235.1 Bacillota bacterium | reverse complement strand
ATCTTAGGAAACTGCAATATCCTGATGTAAATATTGCAACGACAAATATTAATAATTGGCATTTCCAAAAAGAAGGGGAAAATACAGCTCTAAATATTACTTGGGCTAAATCAGATGAAGGAAGCAAAATAACACTTCTGCTACCTGATAACTTTAGTAAAAAGGCAAGGTTATCCTCAAAAAGTTGCTTTGTGTTTAGTTTAGCTAATTTAGGAGAAGAGAGCTTAGATGATATAGCGATTCAGATTGAAACCAAAAGAGGTTTAAGTACCCTTGTTAAATTAAGTGATTTAGATGTTCTTAAAAAACCGACGGTAAAACCATATAAACTAGAATTCTTGAACAATCAGTTAAATGACGAAAGTGTCTTCCAAACGATAAGCATACCACTTTATCTATTCTTTTCGAGTTATGATTCTACACCTTGGCTTGATTTGAAAAATGTAAGCCTAGTTTTGGGGGCAGAATCATCAGGCTCAGTTCTTCTCGATGATTTAGGTTTTACTCGCTAACTGTCAAAGACAATATTTAGATAAAAGAACCTAGTTCCGAAAAACTAGGTTCTTTTATCATCTGTCATTTGTGTTTAAGAATTAGAATTGACAGTGTTAATGTTGCATACTTTTTAGTGGTTTTTGCTAATTTTGCCTCTGGTTTTTTTGATATAGTAAAAGGAGAACAGTTCGAAAAAATATATTGGTTCTGATTATACACAGCTACATATGCGAAAAAATGTACTAAAATAACGAAAACAAACCAGAATGGTCTTTAGGTGCACTAATTGAAGAGAGGTAAAAATAAGCAACAGAGCTCAGTCAGATACGAACTTAAACTCGTTTATCGACTAATTCTTAGGGGGGAAAAAGATGAAATTTAGGACCTTTTTAATGAGCCTATTACTGGTTTTTGTTTTTGTTAATAGTGGTATTGCCCAAGAAAAAATAACTGTTTGGATGACTTATGGTGGCACAATGGGTGATGTAGTTAGTAATTTAATTAAAAATGATTTTACTCCCAAAACAGGAATCGAAGTTGAATATGTTCCCATGATGGCAACTCCAGATCTGATGACAAAACTAATATTGGAGATTGTAGGGGGAAATCCTCCGGATATATGTTCTCTTGAAGGTTATCAAGTAATAGAACTTGGTATGCGCGGTGCTTTGGAAAAAATAAATCAATTTAATGATTATCAAGATATTATAGACCGGTTTTACCCAGGATTTAGCGGACAGTTTATTTACAATGATAATGTTTATGCTATTCCGGGAGAATCTAGCTGGACTCAAAGCTATTACAGAACCGATATTTTCCAAGAGTTAGGTTTAGATATTCCTGTTCTATGGACAGATCTTGATACATTGGTACCTAAGTTAAAAGCAAGAGGCATGGAATTTTATCATGAAAATGGTGCAGGTTATCCTAGATGTTATATGACTTTTCTTTATCAAAGGGGCGAGGACATATTTACTCCTGATGGTTTAAGTAGCAACTTAGATAGTCCTGAGGCGATAGAGGCATTTAAAACCTACACTTCATTATACACAAAACATAAAATCCCTTTGAGTATGCCAGATTATCAAACTTTTGTATCAGGAGAGGTCCCGTTTATGGTACATCTCCATTATATTTATGGACTAATCGATCGCACAGCTCCACAAATAAGAGGTAAATGGGCTCCGGCACATACACCAGGCACAATCAGAGATGACGGTAAAATTAGCCATGCTGTGCCTACTTCTTCGTTTGCTTATGTAATCCCCAAAAACACCAAAAGATCTCTAGAGAAGAAAGAGGCAGCGTGGGAGTTTCTCAAATGGTATACATCGCCAGAAGTTTTAGCACAGATCCAGGAAGGCTTTTTTGAAGCTCCAGATAAATGGGTACTCTTTTTTGGAACTAAGGCTGGATTTGAAAGTGCGAAGTATTATCCTGAACATCGAGCTTTAATTGGTGAAATATTTGAACAAGGTGTCAAGATGACTTCTATTCCCGGTGGTTATTCCACTTATCGTTATATTGACTTTGCTTTTAACCAAGTAGTTTTACAACAACATGATCCAGAGGTAGCATTAAAAAAAGCTGCAAGCGATTCAACTGCTGAATTAGAGAGAAAGAGAAAAGAGTTTGCTAGGTTTTTGAAGGATTTATAAAAGTGAAGGTAATTAACATTAAGTAGGATCTAATCCTATAGCTTCAAGTTAGGCTATTAGACGAAAAAATCTATATATACAAAGAAAGAGCCTGTAAACAGGCTCTTTCTTCTTTATGACTAGCTTAAAGCTTATTTTCTTTGGCTAGTTTATCTAAGAAGCGTTTGTATTCTATTTTGCGTCTAGCCATCTCTTTGTTCATTTCTGAGGCTGCTTTTCTAGCTTCTGCTTCAGGGTTATTACCTTGTTGCACACAAGCTTGAATAGCAAAATCAACAAACCGATATAAGACGTTTGCTGTTGGAGCATAAGGCACGGCTATAGATTGGTCTAGCTGTGCATGAAGAGTTTTAACAATATCTTCGGGCATACCAGAGAGGTTGTATAAAGCATCTCTAGCAGTTGGGACTTGTAAAAAACCAGGAATCTTTGTTACTACTTCATCGGTATACTGTTTTTGAACAGGAGCAGAACAGAACCATTTTAAGAACTCCCAAGCAGCTTGAGGGTTCTTTGTTGTTTTGGGAATCGCAAAAGTTGTAGCTCCTGAAAAAGTTCCATGATTTATGGTACCATCAGGTCTTTTTGTTCCAGGGATCAGTCCAGGCGCCCATTTGCCTTGTAGCTCAGGAGCACCATACATAATATTAGTATACATCCAGTAACCATCGATCATCATCGCCCATTCGCCAGATTTAAATGCTGTAAGGCCAGGACCAGATGTTGGCATTTTGTGTTTGGTAAATAGCTCTATATATTCGGTAAATCCTCGAATAGATTCTGGGTTATCCATGGCTGAGGTGAATCCATCTTTATGAAAAAAGTTGCCTCCATGTTGGGTGATTAAAGTATATGCACCCCAAATTGAATCGTAGTTCGGACTGCCATAGAAAAAGCCCATATCACGTTTTTGTGCTTTTAGTTTTGGGAGGATCTTATAGACATCATCCCATAGTTCCGGTATGTCAACACCCATATCTGAAAGGATATCTATACGGTAAGCGGCGTTCATAAGACTGACATTTTGAGGAACACCAAATCTTGTTCCCATCCAATGTAGGGGTTCTGTAATTGCAGGGAAAAACTGAGCTTCTAGTTCGTCAAATTCTTTGCCAAATGTTTCTCTTAAGTCAAGAATGGAACCTCTTAAACCTAATTCGACAATACCGCCAAGCCCAGAACTGATTATTTCTGGTGCATCATTGGAGATTAAAGCCAAAAAGACTTTGTTGCCATCTCCCCAGGCAAGAGGCACAAATTTTACATCGATACCTGTTTTAGGTGTAAATTCTTTAGCGGCAAGATTATTGGCAACTTCGACCATCTCATTAGAAAACCCTAAAGCCCAAACTTCGACCTTTTCAGCCCAAGAAAAACCTGACAAGCACATGATTAAAAGAATAACTACCAAAACTCGTCGATCCATACAATCCCCTCCTTTAGTTACTATAAATTAACTTTGTGCTAATAGGTATTAAATCCTGCAAATAACTGCCTTTTCGAAAGTATTTTTTTGTTCTATTTCTTTTTAAGATTGAATTATGTTGTATAACCGGACCAAAAAACAACTATCTAAGTTGCTAACTTTGTTGTACCCATGAATGCGAAAACCTTATAACGTTTCAGAAACAAACCAAAAAAAGAAATATTGACACAAAGGAGTATAGTGATAAATGTCAAACAATATAAAACAGGTGAATTTTATTGCTGTACAAAAATGGTTTGAAAACGGGTTAAATAAGGGGAGAGATTTTATGGGTAGAATGCTGAAAGAATTTAAAGAATTTGCTATGAGGGGTAATGTTATTGATTTAGCAGTAGGTGTAGTGATTGGTGGTTCTTTTAGTAAGATTGTTTCATCGTTAGTAAATGACATAGTTATGCCTCTTTTGGGTCTTATAACAGGTAAAGTGGACTTAACAAGCCTACAGGTGACAGTTGTTCCAGCTTCGACTAATAGTACTGGTTTGTCTATTAATTATGGTCTATTTCTCCAAAGTGTTCTTGATTTTTTAGTTATAGCTTTTTCTGTGTTTCTTGTTATAAAGGCTATTAATTCATTTAAGAAAAAAGAGCAAGTAGCCCCCAAAGCACCACCTGTTCCATCTAAGCAAGAGGTGTTGTTAGAAGAGATTCGTGATCTGTTAAAAGTTCAGGCAAATTAAATAAAATAAAAGGGTTACTTTCAAATAGTGGTATGCTATATGCTCCCTTTGTAGTAGACAATTCAAAAAACAAAATTGTTTACTTAGGGGGGCATTTTTTAAATTTTAATAGTAAAAATGAAAGTTAAGTTCTAAAAAAGTAGAAGGGAAAAAGAAAATTAAATTATCAATAGATCCCAAAGGAATTTCTGTACCTAGCTGGAAGTAAAAGTAGTAGATGCTAATCGCTTTCCTAGCTCGAAACATATCTAGTAGCTAGCGTTTGTGATCGGAGTGCTACTTGTGTATTTATTCTATGTTTAGGAACAAAAAGTTTAGTTTAATATATTTTTCCTGCAGAAATACACTAGGTAGCATATAGAATCAACTCTTAAAACAACCT
>DUTE01000415.1 GCA_012842235.1 Bacillota bacterium | reverse complement strand
CAGCTCTAACATAAGAGCTATAAAAACCCTAGTATTGTTTGGGATATTGGTACAGGAACAGGAATATTAGCTATAGCTGCTGCGTTACTTGGTGCTAAAGTCTATGCTTTTGATATTGATCCATTAGCTACAGATGCTGCCAAAGAAAATGCTCAAAAAAACAATGTAAATAAAGCTATAGAGGTTATTGAGGGAGATCTTCTTAAAGATGCAAATCTCTTTCCTAAAGAATTTCCTGATCTAGTTTTTACCAATATAATAGCCGAAGTTATTGTGGAGTTTATACCTATTTTAAAAGAAAAAATACCCCACTTTACCTGGCTTCTCTCAGGCATTATTACACCAAAAGCTTCTATGGTTATAAAAAGCCTTGAAGAACACGGTTTTAGTATTAAGCAACGAGTCGATCGTGGTGAGTGGGTGGCTTTGGAGGCGGTCATCTAGTGCAGCAGTTTTTTGTTTCTCAGGTTCAACTAGAGACAACCATCACAGGTGAAGAATTAAAACATATGCAAGTTTTAAGGCTACGAGTGGGCGAGGAAATTCTTCTATCTGATGGGAAAAAACTATACAGAGGAGAAGTTCTTTCTTTAGGTAAACAGGAAGCGAAAGTAAAAGTTCTTGCCGAGATGCCCTCTAGTGAACCACCTTATCAGATCACTCTCTATCAAGGGCTCCCTAAAGGTGATAAGATCAACTTTATCGTTCAAAAAGCAGTAGAACTTGGTGTATCTAGGATTGTTCCTGTGCAAACAGAGCGAAGTGTTGTTAAATGGGATAACAAAAGTGCGAAAAATAAAATAGAGAGATTGAATAGAGTTGCTCTTGAGGCTGCTAAGCAATCACATAGAGTAGTGAAGCCTGAGGTCTCTATGCCTCTTTTGTGGTCTGAGTTTGTTGCTAAATGGCACGACTTTTCTGGTCTTAAACTCGTGTTTTGGGAACAAGGATACGATCATTTAAATAAAGCATTTTTAGAATCCCCAGAAAAGATAGGTATAGTTATTGGCCCTGAGGGAGGGTTATCTAAAGAAGAAGCACTAGCATTAGAAAGTCCTCTATATACTCTTGGACCAAGAATATTGCGTACAGAGACTGCTAGTATAGCTGCTCTTTCAATGTTAATGTTTGCTTTAGAACTGAAAGGAGAGAAGCATTTTTGAGTACTGTTGCTGCCTATACTCTTGGCTGCAAAGTTAATCAATATGATACAGAAGGGGTCCTTAGTTTATTTAGCCAAAAAGGTTACGAAATAGTGCCTTTTGAAGAAAAAGCCGATATATATATTATTAACACCTGTACTGTAACTGCTGAGAGTGACAAAAAATCAAGACAGATAATACGAAGAGCTAAAGATAAAAACCCCTTGTCGATAGTTGTTGTTATGGGCTGCTATACACAGACTGAACCTAGTAAAGTAGCACAAATCGAAGGTGTGGATATTATAATAGGTACCTCAGGAAGAGATTTAGTAGTAAAATTAGTTGAGGAGTATCGTACTAAAAAAGAGCAGATTATCAAGATTACAACTGCTGATAAATTCGAAGATCTACCAGCTACTTATCATGAAAGAACAAGAGCATATGTAAAGATCCAAGATGGTTGTGACAATTTCTGTTCTTATTGTAAGATCCCTTATTCAAGAGGTAGAATTAGAAGCCGTCTACCTGAGTCTATTTTAGAAGAAGTGGCCAATCTAGCTAGTAGTGGCACAAAAGAGATTATCTTCACAGGTATCCATATTGGTGCCTATGGCAGAGATCTTGAAGGTTGGAATCTTGCCCGTATTCTTAAAGAAGCGTTAAAGATTCCTGGATATAGATTGAGACTTAGTTCAATTGAGCCACTAGAGTTAGATGACGAAATAATAGAACTTCTCGACTATCCTAATTTTTGTAGGCACTTGCATATACCTTTGCAAAGTGGTACAGATAAGATTTTAAAAGCGATGAATCGCAAGTATGATACCGAAACTTATAGTGAGATAATTCAAAAGGTGAAGGATTATTCTCCTCTTGGGCTAACTACAGATATTATTGTAGGATTTCCGGGAGAAAGTGAAGAAGACTTTATTAAGACCTGTGAATTTGTGAAAGAAATGGGTTTTACAAGACTTCATGTCTTCCCTTTTTCTAGACGAAAAGGCACAAAAGCCTATTCACTACCAAACCAAATACCTAGAAAAGAGAGGTCGAGACGTGCAAAAGAGCTCATAGCCATTGGCCAAGATCTAGAGGATGCCTATCATCAAAAAAATATTGGCCGCATAGCAGAAGTAGTTGTTGAGCAAGAAGCTCTATTGCCAGAGACCTCAAAAAGGGGTTTTTCAGGAACAACAGAAGATTATATTAAAGTCTATATAGATAAGCCAGGAAATGGCTTTGTCCAAGTAGAACTGGAAAAGGTCTACTCTAATGGTGTATTAGGCAGAACTCTAAAGTCTGTCTAATCATAGATTCCTTTCTGCAGGAATTATCAGTTGCAGAGAGAATATGTTACTATCCATGGGTGAGAGGAGGTGTAGATGTGGCTGAAGATTGCATTTTTTGCAAAATTGCTTCTAAAGAGGTACCCAGTAGCATAGTTTATGAAGACGATCTGGTTGTAGCTTTTAATGATATTGATCCTCAGGCACCAGTACACATTGTTCTTATACCCAAAAAGCATATTCCTACAGTATTAAATCTTACTCACGAAGATCAGAAGCTAGTCGGTCACATGTTTCTTGTAGCTGCCTCCCTCTCCAGAGAGCAGCAGATTGCCCAGGACGGGTTTAGGCTGGTGACAAACTGCAACCGTGATGGAGGTCAGTCTGTATATCACCTGCATATGCATCTTCTGGGTGGCCGTTCTCTAACGTGGCCTCCCGGTTAAGCCCTAGGGCTGTTTGTTGTTGACAAGAGGGTCGGGGAGGAGGGAGAATATGGCTGAAGTAAAAGTTGGCAAAAATGAAGATATAGACCAAGCTCTCCGGCGTTTCAAAACTAAGTGTCGGCGTGCTGGCGTCTTCACCGAATCACGCAAGCATGAACACTACGAAAAACCTAGTGTGAAGAAGAAGAAGAAGCGTGAAGAAGCAAGAAGAAGAGGTCGCTCTTTTTAGTTATTAAGGGGTTGTCCCACGGGGGGGCGCCCCTTTTTTAATAAAAAACACATAAAATATGAAACCATTTACATATCCAAACGTATAAAAGAGTAGAGGATGGTAGGTTTATGTTCAGTGATCAGGAAATTGTGAAAATGACTATCAAAGGTAAGAAAGACTCTTTTAATGAGCTTGTCATGCGCCATTCTTCTAAAGTGTACTCTCTTTGTTTGCGCATGTTAAAAGACCCACTAGAGGCTGAAGATGTTACTCAAGAGACTTTCTTAAGGGCTTATCGAGCTTTAGATACGTATAATTCTAACTATTCCTTTCGTAATTGGTTGTTAAAAATTGCAAGTAATCTTTGTATTGATAGAGTGAGGCAAAGAAAGGGTATTAGTTTTACAGATACAGATGATGAACTTATAAATTACACCCAGAGTTCGTTTGTATCTCCTGAAAAAGCAACAATAGATAAAGAAAACATAGAAAAACTAACTGAAGCCCTTTATACTTTGCCGGTAAGATATCAACTAGTACTTCTTCTTCGTTATCTAGAAGGATTAAAATACGAAGAGATAGCCAATGTATTAGAGGAACCCCTTGGAACTATAAAGACACAATTGCATAGAGCAAGAAAACTTCTTAAAGAACGTTATTTTAATGATTAAGGAGGTGGGTGTGGTGAGCGATTGTGACTATGTTCAAATACGTCTTGACGATTATATAGATGGCACTTTGCCAGCTTTAGAAGATAGAAAAGTAAGAGCTCATTTACTAGCTTGTTCTAAATGTAGTAAAGAGGTTGAACAACTGTTCTTTCTTGAAGAGAATATTGAGAAACTTATGGTCAAAGCACCTGATTCTTTGGTTTCGCAAATTCAAGAAGAGGCAGCTAAAGAAGGTAAATGGAGAAAAAGACGCTTTCAAAGGATCATTCAGTGGAGTGTTGCAGCCATTTTAATCTTTGGCATCATCTATTATTATCCTAGGGCAATTCCTTCGGAAAATATAGGTGATACTGTGGCTATTCATTCTCGAGGTAAAAAAGTTATAGTTGATGGAGATAGTCTTTCTGGTGACTTGACTGTTGTAGGTGGGGATGTCTATGTTCAAGGTGAAATTAAAGGAAATATCACCTCTATAGATGGTCAGGTCTCTGCTATGGTGGAAAACAAAAGCCTATGGGAACGTTTTGTGGGTTTTTGGGATACTATTTACCAAAGGATTACTGGAGGTGATTTATTGTGAAAAAGTGGAGTTTTTCCTTGATTCTTGTTTTACTAATAACACTATCAGTTTTAGGAGAAGTCTATGTAATCCCTGTTAAAGGTACTATCGACTATGGAGTTTCAGGTTTTGTTCAAAGGGTAATGAGAAATGCTGAAAAAAATCGGGCAGACCTTGTAGTAATGGAGATAGATACCTTAGGTGGTTTAGTCGATGCAGCACTTGAGGTAAGAGATGTAGTTATGAGAACAGATTTACCTGTAATTACTTATGTAACAGGTAGGGCATGGTCTGCTGGTGCACTTATTGCCTTATCTGGTGATGAGTTATATATGGTAAGTGGAAGCAGTATCGGATCTGCCGAGACAAGGCCGAAAGAAGAAAAAATTATCTCTGCTTTACGACGAGAATTTAAAGCTACTGCTGAGGCCCGTGGCAAAGATGGCTTAATTGCTGAGGCTATGGTAGATGCTGATGTGGAGATACCTGGTCTTGTTGAAAAAGGTAAAATCCTTAATTTAACAGCCAAAGAAGCACAAGAATACAAGATATCTGAAGGAACAATAGATAACCTTGCTAGCCTATTAGAGTTAAAAGGTCTTGCAAAAGAACCACTTGTTACAGAAGAACCCTTAGGTGCAGAAAAATTTGCCCGGTTTTTAACAGACCCTGTAGTTAGTTCACTACTTCTTTCAATTGGTTTTCTAGGGATTATACTGGAATTTTTCACAGCTGGCTGGGGTGTTGCAGGCACAGTTGGCTTAATGAGTTTAGTGTTATTCTTCGGCGGCCGTTATCTTTCAGGGCTTGCAGGCCTAGAGCAGTTTATTCTGTTTTTGGCAGGATTGCTTCTTTTGGGTTTAGAGATATTTGTTATTCCAGGTTTTGGGGTTGCGGGAATTTTAGGTATTGCTGGTATTTTTACTAGTATTATTATGAGCTTTAATAACCTCAACCAAGCAGTCTGGGTTTTAATAGCAGCTATAGCTTTAACAGCACTAATCCTTAAGCTCCTTTGGAAGCGTTTGAAAAAGGCTCCACTTATGAAAAAAATAGTCCTAGACACAAGTTTAGATGAACAAAAAGGATATACAGTTGTTTCAGATAAATTATCTAAATTAGAGGGCAAAACCGGTGTAACTCTAACTGTAATGCGTCCATCCGGTCTTATAGAGGTTGATGGTAAACGCATTAGTGCTCAGACATCTGGTGATTTTTTGCCCAAAGATGTTTTAGTTAAGGTAATTGAAGTAAGGGGAAACCGAGTAGTTGTAGAGGAAAGTAAAGAGGAGGGAACTAAATGACAGTTTTAGGTGTTGTGATTCTAGTAATTATTATCTTTGTGGTACTGACAATTTTCTCTTTGGTGCCAGTTGGCCTATGGATCTCAGCTCTTGCGGCACATGTATCGATCCCACTTTCTTATCTCATCGGTATGAGATTAAGAAGGGTACCACCACACGCTGTTGTATTGCCATTAATTAAAGCGAGAAAAGGTGGGCTAGAGGAGGTACAACTAGATCAGCTTGAGGCTCATTATCTTGCTGGTGGTCATGTAGACCGGGTTGTTGATGCTTTAATTGCTGCTAGACGAGCAGATATTAATCTAACTTTTGAACGTTGTACAGCAATTGATTTAGCTGGCCGAAATGTTTTAGAAGCAGTACAGATGAGTGTTCAACCTAAAGTTATTGAAACGCCAACGATTGCTGCTGTAGCCAAAAATGGTATTGAAGTCAAAGTAAAAGCAAGGGTTACAGTGCGTGCTAATATCGATAGACTTGTTGGTGGTGCAGGAGAAGAAACCATTATTGCCCGTGTTGGTGAGGGTATTGTTACAACTGTGGGTTCTTCACAAAGCCATGAAGAGGTTTTAGAAAATCCTGATAGTATTTCTAAAACAGTTTTATCTAAGAGCTTAGATGCTGGTACTGCTTTCGAGATTCTCTCCATTGATATAGCCGATATCGATGTGGGCAAAAATATTGGTGCTCAGCTTTCAATCGACCAAGCCGAAGCTGATAAAAACATTGCCCAAGCTAAAGCTGCGGAGAGACGTTTTGCAGCTCAAGCTCTCGAGCAGGAGATGAAGGCAAGAGTCCAAGAGATGAAAGCAAAAGTTGTCGAAGCCGAGGCTAAGATTCCTGAGGCTATAGCCGATGCACTTAAATCAGGTAATTTTGGTGTAATGGATTACTACAATATGCAAAACATTCTTTCAGATACTAAAATGCGCGAGTCACTAGCAAAAACCACAGAAAAGGCTCAAACAGAAGAGCATAAAGAATAGAGAAATAGAGAGCAGGTGATTCTGTGGATGTTATTGTTAGTATTATTGTTTTAATAAGTATCCTAGTATCGGCTCTTGAAAAAGTAGATAAAGCAAATAAGAAAAACAAGACACCTCAAAGACAAAGAGGTACTGATTGGAAAAGAGCATTCCAAGAGACACCTTCAAAACTTGAGAGATCTCCAACTCCAACGTCTGCTCCAACTACTAAACCTCAAGTAAAGAAAGCTCAACTAGAAAGGGCAGAGCCAAAGACTGTCGGGACAACAGAGACTGTCTCCGCTCAAAAAAAAGCTACTAAAAAGACTATATCTCCTGTTGTTCTAGGGGTAAAAGATTTTGCGGATTGGGATCAAGATTTTGAAGAAGAAAGTAGAGCCCCCATTGTAAAGAAGGTTGCCGTTAAAAAAACGACAACTGAAAAAAATCTTTTGACTGAGCTTGCTACTGATAGAGATGCTCTTGCACGTGCCGTTATAGCCAAAGAACTACTTGGTAAACCGCGAGCTTTAAATCCATGGCAAGCTAGATGAGCAGATAAAATGAAGAATTTTGTTTGACCATAATACTGTAATACCAAAAGACCGCTAGATAAACTAAAGAAGCTAGCGGTCTTTTTTTCTATCTAAATTCTAATATTGGCTTG
>DUTE01000414.1 GCA_012842235.1 Bacillota bacterium | reverse complement strand
ACGATGAAT
Source organism: Bacillota bacterium (assembly GCA_012842235.1). GTDB lineage: Bacteria > Bacillota > DTU065 > DTU065 > DTU065 > DUTE01. The sequence goes on along the minus strand of DUTE01000414.1, from coordinate 21,129 downwards.
ATGATGAATTAGAAAAGTATTTAATTGCTTTAGGTGAAATTGGTCCAGATGCTTTAATAGTTTCAGATATTGGTGTTTTAGAGACAGTAAAAAGAGTCCTTCCTGATATGGAGATTCATCTAAGTACACAAGCCAACGCAACTAGTCTTCAGGCAGCCAAAGCTTGGCATAGATTAGGAGCTAAACGCATCATTTTAGCTAGAGAGCTAAACCTTGAAAGAATTCGCAAGATTGCACAAGAAATAGAAACAGAAGTTTTTGTACATGGAGCAATGTGTATGGCCTATTCAGGCCGGTGTATTCTTAGTGCCTATCTTACAGGTAGATCAGCTAATAGAGGAGATTGTACTCACACCTGTCGTTGGAGATACCATCTTGTCGAAGAGATGAGGGATGGGCAATATATGCCTATCGAAGAAGATAGCCGGGGAACTTATATTCTTAGCCCAGGTGATCTTTGTCTTCTATCAAATCTAAAAGATCTAATAGATGCAGGTGTTTTATCTTTCAAAATAGAGGGTCGAATGAAAAGTGTGCATTATGTAGCTGCAACAACACTTGCTTATCGCTTAGCAATCGATGCACTAAAAAGAGGCGAAGATATCCCTAAACTAAGTTATGAACTCGTTGAATCTGTAAGCCATAGACCATTTAATACTGGTTTTTTATATGGGCCTCCACCCGAAGACTCCCATTCATACCTTGGTACAAGAGATTTTGTTGCTGTGGTAGAAGAGGATCACATTGCAGTAAGGACTCAGCTTAAAACAGGGGAAAATTTAGAGATTTTAACTCCTGAGGGTAAGCTTTATAATGTAGATTGGCCAGTTATGAAAAGATATGATCAAAATGTCTATGAAGCACATCCAAACTGGCAGGTAAAGGTGGAATTACCTCTAGAGATACCTCCAATGAGTTTAATTCGGCGAGTAAAAGAACAATAAGAGTATAGTCTTTGCGAACTACTCTAAATATCTAGGGTAGGGTCTATACTATCTAGTAGACCAAGCAGAGACTAGGCTCTTTTTTTTTCAAAAAATAGTATTTACATACCTGTTTATTAGATCAAGCTCAGGCTTGTGTAAATGGTATTTAGGTCAAGGTTTAGACCGGAACTCTCCTTCTTGCTTTTATGTTTCCAGAGGCAGAATTCCTTGAACCTGGTGGCTACTCATATGCTTTCTAGAACTCTATGAACGCGGTTACTGCTCATATGAAATTATCGGTTTTCACCCTATATAAAAGGATCCCCTTGTGATAGATAGTTTTAGTGTGTCTACCACAAGGGGAACATATAGTTTTACAAAATATGGGCTGTTTGTTTCTAGAGCCGAATGTCTATCTTATTCTTAACCTAAAAACAATTATTACTTCATGTCCAAGATTAATTAATCTTAATAAACCATCTGGATTAGACAAATTCCCCGGCATTATTTTTGGATCTTCATTAATGGTCACTATAAATACTGTAGTTTCTATGGTGTCACCGTTATTTTCAAACAACAAGTTTGGTGACCTAAACCACATTTGTGTAAGTGACATATTTTCTTTTTCAGGGCCTGACAAAAATGAACTAAAATCGATTGCTGTCTGAGCAAGTGCATTATTATCGGTCCCCCAATATACCTGGTAAGAGTGTGATCCTATAGGTGCAAAAGCTAGAAAACCTTCACGCTTTTTTAAAGCTTGATTTGGTTGGGCAACCTTAAATAAACCTATGCGTTCTAGCTGGTAATTAGTATCTTTTCGATAGATGTCCATATAAACTTCAGACTCTTCAAATGGTGGCAACTGGAACTTTGATGACCTAAAGCCCAATAACTTAACCCATGTGCTTACATCTATGTCTGATGTTTCGACTGCTGTTATGTCTGTAGTTTTGATTGTTTTTATGTTAATCGGAAAAAGTTTAATTGCAAGAAACAACAAGAAAAGTATAATTGTAAGAAACAACAAGAACATCCATCTTGTTTTTTTCAGACCCATGAGTATTCCTCCTCTTTACATAATTTAATACTCCCCAAAATATGAGAAATCGTCTGTAAGATATGACTCTATTTCCATAGTTAATCCTAGTACATTTATTGACATTAGATATTCTGTATATAACTGCTCTAAAAAGTTTATCTTTTTGCGTTGAAATCGTTGGTTTGTGTAGAGATAGTAGTATTACTACTAATAGTAACCCTAACAAATAGAAAAATAAGCAAAATCCCTATAGCCTCACTTTTTTTATTAGTTCACTGAAACTTGAACCGGACGTGCAATTTGCTAGAATAGTTAGCATATATACTTATTACTTAAGCAATACTTGAACTCATCAGTGTGTTTTCCTTCTTCAATAAAAAATTAATGGATAAGATTTAGACGATGAACAATTGCATATATTGTGCAATTTTGTCTGTTGAAATTATTAGTGGCAGAACGATGGCACTTTTGAGGGTGTTTTCCGTGTTATTATGTTATTGGGCAGGGCTATCCAGAGCGGATGGCTCCTTTTTTATTTTATCTAGCAGGGCGTATATGTAAAACGGTGTTTTGAGCCGTTGCTAGAGTATGACATGATACTTTAGTAGTATAAGAAATTAGATTTTCTCAGTTAAACTCAAATAAATACCGCTCCAATTATTTTTTTGTTAAAACCACGTAGCAAAAAGCACAATAATTATTGCAGTACAGGAGTGATTATTATCTAGAAGCTTTTATGAGGATAATTGCTTTGACGTATTAAAAACAGTGCCGGGAAATTTTATAGATGCGGTTGTAACAGATCCACCATATGAACTTGGTCTTAAGTCTTCGAAGTGAGATAATTTTTGAGGATGTAGTAGATTGGGAAAATAACTCATGACAAAATTTTCTTTTCAAAGTAGAAGTACTGCCGGTACCAAAAATGAGTTTTAACTCACGTACAGGCACAATAGAGCTTGGGTTTTGCATAAACTACTTTAGTTAGTTAAGGGAGGTTGGAGTATATGGTCTTTAGGCCAAGGTTTAGACTGGGAGCTCTACTTTTTGTCTCTCATGTTTCTGGAGGCACATTCCCTCAACCCCTTGAGCCTGAAGAAGAGGAGAGACTAATTAGAAAGCTAGTAGAAGGAGACGAAGAAGCTAGAAAAACACTAATTGAAAGAAACCTAAGACTAGTAGCTCATATTGTTAAAAAGTATTCGGAAATAGGAGAGGATAATGAGGATTTGATATCAATTGGTACCATTGGTTTAATAAAAGGCGTGAATACATTTGATCCTGAAAAAAGTTCCCGTTTGGCAACATATGTAGCACGTTGTATCGAAAATGAGATTTTAATGTATTTTAGGGCGGCAAAGAAAACAAAGCTAGTACAACATCTCTACGATCCTATTGGTTCGGATAAAGAAGGAAATGAGTTATCGCTAATAGATGTTATTCCCTCTGATGAATTAGTCTTAGAAGAGGTGGAAGATCGTTTAGAAAAGCAGAAGTTGTACGAAAAACTCTCATATCTTACGCCACGTGAAAAGCTTATTTTGCGTCTGCGCTATGGTCTTAGCGATGGAATCCGCTACACACAACGTGAGATTGCTAAGCATTTAGGTATCTCTCGTTCCTACGTCTCACGCATTGAGATGGAAAGGACGCAATGCGCAAATCTATTATTTTAACCTTAGTAATTGTTTTTTTTGTTGGAGGAAATAACGAATTAGACCGAGAAGTGTCTATTACTAGAACAATCTTTGGGGGGTATAAAAGGTGAAGAAAAGATCTTGGGCAATTTTAGCATTAATAGTTATTTTTTCAGTAGGTGCAATGGCTGTTTTCTCTGAGGATTTTTCAGGAGATGGTTTGCCAGAGGGTTTTAAGGTTATCGAAGGAAATTGGACAGTCGAAGATGGCCGATTAATTGGCGAAAGTGCTTCTGGAGCTATCCAAGGCCGTGTAATTTTTGGCCCAGAGATGGGAGACTTTATTTATTCTGTAGATGCTACTATGCTTTCTGCATTAAATACCAGCCGCTGGTTTTCTATCTTTTTTAGATCTAATCCTACCGGTATGGCACCTTATCACATGTTTACCATTAGACAAAATGCAACTGCCGGTAATGGTACTGAGTTAGCTTTTAGGGAGCCTGGTGGAACTTGGGATGTAAGACGTACTAAAGCATATAAGACTCCCTTTAAATATGGAGAGACTCACCGTATTAAAGTTGCTGTAAAAGGCGATTATTTCTTCTATTTTATCGACGATGAGCTACAGTTTGCTGCTTGTGAGAAAGGTTTTCGTGACAGTGGCGTTTTTGGCCTACATGTAAATGGTTGTAAAGTTGCTTTTGATAATATCAAAATTGAACCATATGATTCTAAACTCTTTGCCGAATTAGAAGAACAAGTTGCACAAGAACAGCTACCTGTTTACCCAAGGATTGCTGCTCATAGAGGCAATTCTTCAGTAGCACCTGAGAATACAATAGCTGCGATTAAATCAGCTCTTGAAGTTGGTGCTGATCTTATAGAAATTGATGTTCATAAGACAAAAGATGGAGAAATCGTTGTAATTCATGATCCTACGGTCGATCGTACAACTAATGGTAGAGGCTATGTAGCAAATATGACTCTTGAAGAGATCAGAGCTCTTGATGCAGGTTCAAAAAAATCGGCAATATATAAAGGTGAAAAGATACCTACCTTAAAAGAAGCTTTGATAACAGTAAATAATAAAGCAATGCTAATTATCGAACTTAAAGTAGACGGTATAGAGGAAGAGGTTTTAAGACTTATTGAAGATGTTGGCATGGTTAATCAGGTAGTAGTGATTTCTTTTTCTGCCTCTGCTATCCGTAGAATGAATCAAATTGCTCCTCATATACCAACGGCAATTCTTATAGGTGGTAACGCAAGTATTAGCGATATTGAACGAATTGCCAAATCAGCTAATACAAGAGTCTTAGATCTAGCCTATACATTAATAGATAAAAAGACTGCAGCCTATTTTCTTGACAGAGGTTATACACTTTGGGCTTGGACAGTAGATAATCCCGCAATTATGGAGCATCTTAAAGACTGTGGCGTAACTGTTATAACAACAAATGTTCCTGCGAAAGCTATAAGTACCTTGAGATATAGCCAGACAGATAAATAAAGCCAACAGCAAATAGCATGTAGTATATAGCGGATTCATTTCTTAAATAGAGTGGGTATAAAAGCCCACTCTATAGTTTTTCAAACACGAACAAGTAGTTTTTTCTTCTTGCTAAAGCCCTGTAACAACCACCTGCCAAACCTAAAGGTTAAAGCTCAAAAAACTAGAAGGATCAGATAATAATAAACTGAAAACATTAACAGAATACAGATTAATATTTGCTGCACAAAAGAGGTGGGAAATTATGAACACAGATTTCCAAGTGTCTTTAAGAGACATGCTAGAAGCAGTTTCAGAAGCTATAGATCTAATAAATCCCAAACTAACTGGCCATCACAAGCGAGTTGCTTATATTGCAGGTAGTATAGCTGAAGCAATGGAATTAGAACAGGAAGAAAGAACAGAGATTGTATGGGCAAGCTATCTACATGACTTTGGTATTATTGGGTTAAAAGACAGTAACCAAATACTTGATTTAGACCACGAAGAAAATACTCATGCACAGATAGGTTACAGGTTGTTAAAAGACTTACCAGAGATAAATAAGGTGGCTATTATAGTAAGAGAACACCACACTTCTTTCAAAGAAATGACTAAGAAAAACGAGAAAGGCCTCATCGGTTCGGAGATTATTTATTTATCTGACCGCGTCGATGTTTTACTAGATAGGAATTCAGAACCTCTATCTCAAGTCGAAGGAATATTAGAATGGTTAGAGAAAAGAACAAACACTAAATTTAACCCTAGAGTTTTTTATGCTTTTAGCCAAGTAGCTAAACGAGAGGCGTTTTGGCTAGATTTAGTTCATTCTTCTTTGGAAAAAAGCCTTGGGAAAATGGTTTATACCCAAAAGATGGAGCTTAGTGCAGATGGGCTTTTGAGTTTTGGTAAGTTTTTTAGCCAAATCATTGACTTTAGAAGTCGTTTTACAGCTACTCATTCTAGGGGAGTGGCTGCTTCAGCTGTTTATTTAGCAAAACTTGTCGGTTTTTCCCTTCGGGAACAGGCAAAAATGCAGATAGCAGGTTACCTTCACGATTTAGGTAAATTAAGTGTGCCTTCGGATATTTTAGAGAAAGATAAACAGTTGTCCATTGATGAGTTTAACTTAATTAAAAAGCATACCTATTATACCTATCGAATATTAGAGGATGTTGAAGGGTTAGAGGAGATTGCTGTATGGGCTGGACTACACCATGAAAAACCAAACGGTCAAGGTTATCCTTTTGGGTTAAAAGGTGAAGACATACCGCTTGGAGCAAGAATTATGGCTGTAGCTGATGTCTTTACAGCGTTGACAGAGAAGCGACCTTATAGAAGAGGTATGAATAAATTTGAAGCAACTGCTAATCTACGTATGATGGCTAGAAACGGCTTTTTGGATACTAATATTACTGCTTTAGCTATCTCTTTTTATGATGACCTAAATCGAGTTTGTCGTCATGAGCAAGCAGTTGCTTTAGAAGAATATAAGAGATTTTCTGCAGATTTATTATAATACCTAAAAAAATTGAAGTTTAAAGCTAATGGCTAGGTCTAATCCTAGCCATTTTTCTAGGCTTGTAGCCAAAGATAGAACCATAAACAGTTAAAATAATAATAAAGCCTTTGAAGAACTGGAAACTGAAGAAGATAGGCATTAGCTCAAGGTAAGTAACATAAGTTTTACAGGTGATAAAAATGAAAATAACCTGGATTGTAGATGGTAAAAAAGAACAGGCTTTTTTGGCATTTTCTTTGTTTGCTGATATTTGTCTTAGGGAGGATTTGTATGAAAGCACTAGTTTACACTCGGGTCAGCACTCAAGGGCAAAAAGAGGGCTACAGCTTAGAGAGCCAAAGAGAAGCTTGTGAAAAAAAAGCCTGGGAAATGGGTGCAAGCGAGATTATATTTTTAGAAGATACCTACTCAGGTATAGAGCTTGAAAGACCAGCTCTTAATAGACTTCGTGAGCATGTTCTAAAAGGCGATGTTGATATGGTTGTAATATACGACCCTGATAGGTTAACCCGCAACTTAGCAGATCTTTTGCTTCTAACTAATGAACTTGACAGATGCAATGTAATGTTAGTTTTTGTCAATTTTACGTGGGAAAGCACCCCGCTTGGTAGGCTTTTTTTAGAGATGAGAGGAGCAATCGCTGAATTTGAACATGCTCTTATTCGTGAAAGGACTCTACGGGGTAAGAGAAAAAAAGCTGAAGAAGGTAGCTTACCGGGTTTTGTTGAACCGTATGGGTATAAGTTTGATCCAATAAATGATACTCTAATACTGATTGAACAAGAAGCAAGAGTAGTAAGATATATTTTTCTTGAGTATAATAAAGGTCTTGATAGTGGTGAGAGTTTAGCAAAAAAGCTAAGCAAAATGGGTGTTTTGGCACCACAAGGGAGAAAGTGGCATGCTTCGACTGTTTTAAGAATGCTGTCTAATCCAACTTATTTAGGATTGATAGAGATTGGCGGCATACAGATTGAGGTCCCACGTATAATAGACAAAAAAGAGTTTGACCACGCCCAAGAACAAAAAAGGAAAAATCAAGGCAATGCTATGCGAAAAACTAAAAATGTGTACCTCCTCCAAAATAAACTCTATTGTGCTTTGTGTGGGAGCAAAATGAGCGTTTCCAATCACTTAGTTAAGGGTAAATCCTATTCTTACTATGTTTGCCCTAAAAGGCGAGAAAAAGAATGTTTACAAAGACCATATTCTACTATAAAATTGGATAATCTAATTTGGCAGGAGTTTATGGTAAGATATGAAAAAAACTTGCCAGATTTTTTGGAATATAAAAGTTCAGAGCAAAGTCAAAGATTAGCTCAAGAAATCAGAGAGAAAAATCAATTATTAACAAAACTTCAACGAAGAGAAAAAAGACTTTTAGAACTTCTTATAAGTGGTGTGATAAAAGAAGACAGTTACAGGGAAGAATCTTTTAATGTAGAAATGAGTATAAAGAATCTCTTAGCAGAGATGGATCTTTTAGAAAAACCTCAAACTAGGAAACAGGTTCGTATTGCTACTGAGATAAAGATTACTGATAGGAAACAGGCTATAGACGTTTTTCTTAAAAAGGCAGAACTATCTGCAAAAGAACTTAAGATATATGCATTAATTTAATATTTGCGTTTTGTAAACTACTCATTGAAAAGAGAGCTATAGGTAAAATTCAGAAAGCTATGTTTTTAGATGGCTACAGATAAGAGGAGGAAGGTATGCTAAATCGTTTGAACCCTAAAGAATGGTATGAGCGGTTGTGGCAAATACCAATTAATGAACTGGTAGAAAAAGGTATCAAAGGAGTAATTGTTGATTTAGACAATACATTAGTACCTTGGCGAGGAGATCCCTCACAAGCATCAGATAAGCTTCATAAGTGGTTAGAGGGGTTAAAAAAACTCAAACTTGATATATGTATTGTTTCCAACGGTGGTAGTAGCCGTGTGAGAGAGTTTGCCGAGAATTTAGGTATCAAGTTTGTCGCTGGGGTTCCTAAGCCACGCCGCACACCATTCAAAAAAGCGATGGCTTTAATGGGTACAAGCCCTGAAGAGACAGTAGTTATTGGTGACCAATTATTTACCGATATATTGGGAGGTAACCGTTGCGGTTGTTACACTATTTTAGTTACTCCTCAAGCTAAAAAGGAGTTTTTTAGCACTAAAATTGTGAGACGAATAGAAAGAAAAGTTATATTAAGACTGCAGAGAGAGGGAGTTTTTCCTGAGAGAAAGGGGGAGGCTGAATGAAAAAATGTCAAGGTTGCGGGATTGAGATGCAAACAGATAACCCCGAAGCTTCTGGATATGTACCTCAAAAAGTATTCGAGAGAGCAGATGTCTGTCAGCGTTGTTATAGGCTTACTCACTACAAGGATCTTCAGCCATCCTCATTAGATGTTGAGGTCTATGAAAAGGCTGTAGAGGAAGCTGTAGCTCAAGCGGATACAGTGTTTTTAGTATTAGATACAATCGATTTTGAATCGAGTCTCCATCCAGCATTTGAAAGATTACTCAGAAGGAAACGAATAATTGGGGTGCTTACTAAGATAGATTTACTACCAGCTATTACGTCTGAAGAAGAAGCGATAGCTTGGGCTAAAAGAAGAGTAGTCTACGCTGATAATGTTGTTGCAGTTAGTGGTAAAAAAGGATGGGGTATAGAAGAACTCTCTTTGTTGAGGGGTAAAGTTACAGCTGTTGTTGGCACAACAAACTGTGGCAAATCAACATTGGTTAAAAGACTTGTAGAAGGAGCAAGGCCAACAATATCTACAGCTGCCGGTACAACCCTTAATAATTTAACCTTTGAAGATGAATCTGGTACGATTATAGATACACCTGGGCTTTGGCCAAAAGGAAGGCTTTTAGAGATGTTGTGTTCTAGGTGTGCCTCAAGTCTAGTGCCAGACAAAAAAATAACAAGCAAGCTTTTTGATCTTAAACAAGGTCAAGGTATAAGTCTTGGAGGGATATTATATCTAAACCTAAAAAGTGAAAAACCTCTTATTGTGATAGCTTATGCTTCAGAGGGTGTCGAAATATCGAGAGTTAGCAAGGAAAAGGTCAAAGATCACTGGCAGAATCTTTTAGAACAAAAGAAAAGACCTCCTTGTAATGATTGTCAGGGAAATTTACATTATGTCACAAAAGATATACGTGTTGGCAATGAGGACTTAGTAATACCCGGGCTTGGCTGGCTATCTTTTAGACATGCTCCTGCGGTAGTGGAAGTTGTTGCTCCAGATGATCTCCAACTAAAGAGGAGATCTCCGTTGGTAGGTCCTAAAGAGAAGTCTCAAAAAAGGTATAAAACGAGATAAATTAACATACAATATTCATTACGTATGTTTCTTATATTAGCAGGATTAGTTTGAATACAATGTTTAAAATTAGAATGGTCTGTTTTAGACATAAGGAGGGGCGGTTTAGTGTATTCTATTAGGGCTCTCTGGCAAGTTCAAGCTCCAATTTTAGAGTCTCTTAGGCTGCTTCTGACAAAAATCCGAAAGGCTTGTCCTCAGAATCATCGTATTATTGACTTAGGTTTAATATCTACAGAAAGTGGTTTAGAAGTTGTGGTGTATTTTAAGGAAACCTGAGGAGAGTGATATCTAGTGGGTATTTGGCAGTTAGAAAAAGCTGAGATAGAAAAGATCTTAGGAACTGCCCTAGAGGGTGGAGGCGATTTTGCTGATCTCTACCTAGAGTACAAAGAGATAACAGGTATTGTTTGTGAAGAAAATCGTATAGAGAATATAACAACTGGTATAGATCAGGGAGCTGGTATAAGAGTTGTTGATGGTGATCACTCTTTATATATTCAGACCAATGATCTTTCCTATACCGGTCTTATAGAGGCAGCAAAAGATGCCAAAGAAGCTTTAGGGAAAACAAAGACCACGGTAGTTAAGGAGATTCAAGAAACAGATGTTGTTAGTAGTAAGGTAAAGGAAGATCCTAAAGAAGTACCAATTAAAGAGAAAACAGAGATTGTTCTTTCGGCTAATCAAGCTGCACGTAGTTATTCTGATAAAGTAATCCAGGTTACTGTAAGTTATGTAGACACAAAAAAGTCCATTTTAGTAGCAAACTCAGAAGGTACATGTTCTAAAGAGGAGCGTGTTTCGACGAGGTTTTCTGTAAATGTAGTAGCCAAAGATAAAGATGTTGTTCAAACTGGCTTTGAGTCAAAAGGTGGTGTTCAAGGATTTGAGATCGCTCGAGAAAATGCTATCGATTTGGCAAAGCTGGCAGCACAAAGAGCGGTAAAGATGCTTGAAGCAAAACCTGCACCAGCTGGTAAGATGACTGTTGTGATGAGTTCTGAGGCTGGAGGTACAATGGTTCATGAGGCTTGTGGCCATGGGCTTGAAGGTGATTTAGTCTATCATGGTATGAGTGTTTATGCTGGTAGAATCGGCGAGACTGTTGCTTCAGAGAAAGTAACTGTTGTTGATGATGCTTCAATGGAAGGCCGTTTTGGTTACTTTGCTTACGATGATGAAGGAACTAAATCACAAAAAACAGTTCTCATTGAAAATGGCGTTTTAAAACAGTATATGACAGATATTTACTATGCTAAGAAATTAGGCTTAAAGCCAACTGGTAATGGTAGAAGAGAATCGTATGCTTACAAACCTATTCCTCGTATGAGCAACACCTATATTGCTCCTGGTAAAGATGATCCTCAAGAGATATTGAGCTCTACTAAAAAAGGATTGTTCGTCACTCGTATGGGCGGTGGCCAAGTAAACACTACAAATGGTGATTTTGTTTTTGATGTAGCTGAAGGCTATCTCATCGAAGATGGTGAAATTGGGAGCTTAGTTCGCGGAGCAACTTTAATAGGAAATGGACCTCAAGTATTAAAAGATATAGAGATGGTAGGAAGTGATCTAGGTTTCTCTCTAGGCACCTGTGGTAAAGACGGTCAAGGTGTTCCTGTTGCTGATGCACAGCCTACAATAAAGATCAAAAGTCTTACAGTCGGTGGCCTGATTGAGGAGGGAGAAAAATGAAATTAAGTGATTTAAAAGATATCTTGCCTTTAGCCTCCCAACTAGGTGCCAAAGCAGAGATTTATGTAACTTACGGTAAATCTATGGAGCTTATAGTATCTAATCAAAAGATCGAAAGCTTAAATAGGAATAACAGCCAAGGAGTAGGGGTAAGGGCTTTAGTCGGCGATAAAATGGGCTTTGCTTTTAGTACCGAACTGTCAAAAGAAAGCATAGAAGCAACTTTAAGGCAGTCTATTGAGAATGCAAAAGTTACAGCTCCTGATAAATTTAATATACTCCCTGTAGGAAGTAGAATTAAACAAGAAGATAGCTTGCAAGAAGAGATTACATTCGAGGAAAAGCTAGAAAAAGTTATGTTAGCAGAAAAAGTAGCTAGAGAATATGATCCACGCATTCTTAAAGTGCAACGTTCAGCTTATGGAGATGCAACCTCAGATGTGATGATAGTAAGTACTGAAGGGGTAGAGGCAGAATATCAAAGTTCTTACTTTCAGTCTTATGTCATAGCTCTTGCAGAAGAAGAAAGCCAAAGAGAAGAGGGCTTCGCTTTTGATGTAGTTCGTAGTTTTGATAAGATGAATTTTCGTGACATAGGAGAAGAAGCAGCAGATAAAGCAGTTTCTATGCTAGGGGCAAGGCCAATTGCTTCAGAAAAGCTACCAATTATTCTTGACAGAGAAATTGCAGCAGAAGTTTTAAGTGTAGTAGCTGGTATCCTTTCAGCAAGAGCAGTGATTAAACAAAAATCTCTTTTTGCGGATAAAGTAGGGCAGAAAGTGGCTTCACCACTTGTGACAATAATTGATGATGGCACTATGGAAGGTGGAATATCTACAGCTATAGTCGACGATGAAGGTACCCCAATGCAAAGGACAGTTCTTGTTGATAGTGGTATTTTGCTTGGCTACTATCATAACAGCTATACGGCCAATAGAATGGGTGTTACTTCCACTGGAAATGGCACAAGATATGGTTCACGAAGTACAGTTGGCTGTGGTCCTACGAATATATATATCCAACCGGGAATAGCAAACAAAGAAGAAATGATCGATTCCTTAAGCAGAGGTCTATTAATAAATAGCGTAATGGGTCTTCATACAGCAAATCCAATCTCAGGTGATTTCTCTCTAGGAGCTGCGGGTTTTCTTATAGAAGAAGGTAAATTAGTAAGGCCAGTAAGAGGTATTACCATTGCTGGAAATCTTATTGATCTTCTATCTAAGGTAACACGTGTAGGGAGCGATCTGCGAATGTATGGATCTACAGGCGCCCCCACTCTGCTTGTGGATGGAATTAGTGTAAGCGGAGAATAAAAAATGGGCCCTTAGGGCCCGTTTTTTATGAAACTTTTTTTTGACAAATACGTAGGAAAGGAGGAAGGATAGATGCTACTTGGGTTAATTGGCTATCCTTTATCACATTCATTGTCTCCTTTGATGCACAATAGGGCTTTTGGAGCGTTAGATCTTCAAGCACAATATTGTTTGTTTTCAGTTAAAGAAGAGGATCTTAGAGATACTGTTTATGGTTTAAAAACCATTGGTTCCTTGGGATTTAATGTGACGATTCCTTATAAACAAAAGGTAATAAGTTTCCTTGATGAGATTACACCACAAGCTGCAGAGATCGGTGCGGTTAATTTAGTCTATAGAAAAGGCGAAAGATTTATTGGGGATAATTCTGATGCACCTGGTTTTATTCGTGCTCTTAAAGAAGCAGATCAAGATCCTCAAGGCAAACGTTCATTAATTGTTGGTAGTGGAGGAGCAGCAAGGGCTGTAGCTGTAGGTCTAAGAGATAGTGGCTCAGAAGTAATAGTTACTAGTAGGCAAAAACCTAAAGCCAAATTTTGGGAACAGTTTCCTTGGTTGCAGTTAAAAAAAGATTTGTCAATGAGTGTGGATCTTGTGGTGGATTGTACTCCTGTGGGAATGTATCCAGATAACTCTGCACAACCGGTTATTGATCCTCGTCTTTTTAAGAAAGAGACAGTTTTTTGTGACCTAGTCTATAACCCACTAAGAACATCACTTATTAAAGTTGCTGAGGCAACAGGGCATCAAGTAGTTACAGGTGATGGCATGCTACTCTATCAAGGAGCAATATCCTTTGAAAAATGGTTTTTGCAAAAAGCACCTGTAAATGTGATGCAAGAGGCTTTATCTGAGTATTTAGAAGGGGGAAAGAAAAATGATTGAGGCAGTCAATTTAACCAAAGACTTTGGCAAATTCAGAGCAGTTGATAATGTTAGTTTTCATGTAAACTCTGGAGAATTATTTGCTTTTTTAGGGCCTAATGGGGCAGGAAAGACCACAACCATTAAAATGTTATCAGGACTATTAATCCCGACATCAGGGGAGGCTTACCTTTCAGGTATATCAGTAAATGATAATCCCGTAGAAGCTAAAAAAATATTGGGATTTGTTCCAGATGAACCAAGTGTTTACGACAAACTTACACTAAGAGAATTTTTGAATTTTGTAGCCGATATTTATCAGATAGATCGGAAAAAGGCCAAAGAAACAGCTGATGAATATCTTGAAATCTTTGAATTAGAAGATCGGCAAGACGATCTTATGCAGGGATACTCTCATGGAATGCGGCAAAAGGCTAACATAATTGCTGCATTAATACATGATCCCCAGGTTTTGTTTTTAGATGAACCAACTGTAGGTTTAGATCCACGTTCAGCTCGTTTGATAAAAGACATACTTAAAGATATGACTAAAGAAGGTAAAACAGTCTTTATGTCGACTCATATTTTAGAGATCGCCGAAGAAATGGCTGATAAAGTGGGTATCATTCAAAAAGGACAATTGAAGTTTGTAGGCACAGTAGAAGAATTAAGAGAGGCACAAGGCACTGAAGGCTCTCTTGAAGAGCTATTTTTGCAACTTACAGCAAGTGAAGAGGATAAAGAACTTATCAGCCATTTAAAGGGGTGATACTGGTGCAGGAGTATTTACTACTATTAAGAACTAGTTTGAAAATATGGTTTTCGTCGACTTTCAAATCTAAATCGAAAAAGAAAATTATTGGTACTATTTTTGCTTATCTAGCATTATTGGCTTTTGCGGTCTTTTGGACAATACTTTCAGCAAATCTTTTTAAAGACCTTATTGCACTTTTCCCGGCTGGTAGCGAGATTTTTATAGAAAAATCTATACTGACTGTTGCTCAGTTGCTTGCTTTGGGAACGATTCTGTTTTTGTTTCTAACAGGTCTTAGGATTTTGTATGAGTATCTTTATGAATCTCAAGATGTCTCTTTTTTGTTAGCTACCCCTCTTCAGGTAGAAAATATCTTCGCAGCAAAACTTACAGAATGTCTAGGGCTTATCTTTTTATCAATAAGTTTTATGACATTAACTCCTTTTATAGGGTTAGGTATAGCTTTTAAGGCTGGATTTTTCTACTACCTTTCAACAATTATAAGTTTTCTTGCAGGCTTTGTTATTTTTGGTTCAATTGCTGCATTGCTTCTTCTATTGATTATGCGTTTTGTTCCAGGTCAGAAGTTAAAACAGATTCTTATGTCTCTTACGTTAATTATGGGGCTAGTTATTGTCTTTGTTAGCCAGATGTTTTCTTCAAATATGATGAATATGACTGAAGAAGATATAATAAATGCTCTAAGTGGTTTTAGCGATCTAGGAATTAACAAGATGAGCTTTTTACCCCATGTTTGGATGGCTAAATCTTCTGTAGCTACACTGCCAAACTCGCAGATTAACTTCTGGGCAAATTTCATACCACTTGTGGTCATATCAGCATTGGTATTTTGGTTTACAACCAAACTATCAGCTAAACTTTACCTCTCAGGATGGTCTAGTGGACAAGAGACTGATTCACCCAAAAAGAAAAGAGCAAAATCTAATGCAAAGAATAAAGAGGAAAAACGGCTTTCCCGTGTAGGTTCTCCTTTTGGGGCAATGTTAAAAAAAGAGATGCTTTATCTAAAACGTGAACCTATGATGTGGTATCAAATAGCTGTAGGCCTCATTGTTTTGGGCTTTTTTGCCTTTAACAATGCTCGCATACAATCACAATCTGGGGTTACTGGAAGTATCCCCCCAGATTTTATCAATCAATCTGTAAACTTATTTATGATTCTTCTTTTTGCAGGATTGTCAGGTCCTACCGTAGCAGGTCTTGCTCTTTCAAGGGAAGGAAAAAATTGGCGTTTCATGCAGTCTTTACCAGTTGAACCTAGGACTGTCTACTGGAGCAAGTTTATCTTTGGTTACCTACCGTGTTTACTTGAGGGCCTTATTGGTGTGGCTGTGTTTCATTATATTAAAATAGAGATGTTTCCACTCTACATCACCATACCAACAATAGCCATATCTCTTGCTGCTCTAATTTCTGTTGATTTGTGGACCGATATTTATTTCCCCAATTTCAACATTAAAATTGGTTCATCAAAGTCGCAGGAAGGTGCTGGCAAAATACTATTAGTAAATCTAGCCATGATGCCAATAATCTTATTGCTTGGCGCTACTTTTTCTTTTCAGTGGTGGTACTCAAAAGTAGGTATTTTTAGTGCTTTATCACCAGAAGTAGCTAAAGCTATTGGCCTTGGGGTCTTTGCTTTTGAAACTATAGGTGTATTTATTATTAGCTCTACAACTAGTATTAACAGACTAAAGTTGCTTTTTACAGGAGCAGTAGATGCTAAAGGTGCATAGACATTAAAAGACAACTAAAAACCGCCTTAAGGCGGTTTTTAGTTTGCATGGAAAAGAACAGAGGCTAATAATCTACGATTAAAAGTCTGTGAAGGTTGTCTTTTAACTATGGAAAAACTTTGATCTTGTGATAGCTTTTTGGCATATGCCAAAGAATCTTTTAGAGAGCTAAAGCGTAAACGGATGATTAATTGGGATAGGTTATAGTAATCATTTGGTGTATAGGAAGGTGTTAAAAATGCTTTTCGCAAAAGTAGATAGCTATCTAATATTTCACTAGTTGGACTTATTGTTTTTGAGGCTTTTTTTGGTATAGGATAGTCAATAAGAATTAACCCTTTTAAAATAGATTCGACACTGTTATCATCGGTTTTGCCTTCTAAGAAAAGTTCTACATCCTTAAGTCTTGCAGGGTAAGCAGAAAAAAGAGGTAAAACCGGTAGGTGTTTTTTCTCAGCGATTTGGAGCCTTGTTTCTAAAACCATGCCTAAAGTCTCTACTAAATTTGGGCCTTGGACTTGAGCCTTATCACACCAAATCCAGCCATTATCAACTAAGCAAACAGGCTCTAACTGCTCTCTTAAGGGCACTTGAATATCTAAAGAAGCAAGTGCTAGAGCTAAGCGGTATTCTGCAGTGTCCTTTTCACAATAAGGTAACCAACTTACTGGTAGAGAGAGGGGAATTAATCTAGTGTCTTTAGAAAATAAAGAGGTAGCTTGCTCAGTAGCACCAAGATGTTCAAGGGAATTTGTAAGAGAGTTTGTTTTCCCTGTGAGATAAGAAAAAAGAGCCTCTTCTGCCAAATTGATGTTCTGTCTTTGTTTTTGACTTTTGGGGCTAGAATTTAAGGCAATCTGCCAATCTGAAAGCCATATCTTTGCTGGATTAACTAATCTAGCTGCTTCTCTCTCTTGTAATGACACATAACCTAAAATAAAGGCTTCAGGTAAGATGGCATGGGGCATCTCAAAGACTAGGCCAATTCTTAAAAATGTAGCAAACAATGGGTTTATTCCCCAAAGTGCTGTCTCTGTTACCAAATCTAAGCTAGTGTATATGCTAGAATTAGGCAATACTAAAGCAAGCTTTTTCAGAGCTATTTTAAGATTATTGTAGTCAAGAGGTTTATTCCAAAGAGGAAACCACATCTCTCTTTGAGATACTTTCCTTAAGGGATTTTCGTCTAAATTACCCCATCCATAGCTTGTAGCTTTAAGGCAAAGAGGCAAAATGTTATTACTATAAAAAGGATAGTCCTCACAAATTGCCAAAAAACCGTTTAAAGCTAAAATATAGTCCCAGGGGTTATTTGCCTTACTTAAGTTTGGGTCTAAAAACGCTTTGCCAAAATCACTTAATTTGCAAATAGTGTGTGTTTCTTCAGGTTTGCTAAACAACGATTTCTCTAGATCAGTAAAAGAATTATCACTAATTGAGTTATTACTTGAGCTCATAAGTTTTAACAGAGCTCCAAGATAATTTTCAGAGATATTCAGTTTATCAAAGCAATTTTGGTAATTAATCAACATGGGGCTAGATACTGTCTCTTTAAGTACAATAGCTAAGCCATAGGCTGCTAAAGCTAGTGCTTTGTAGCTTTCTACAGAATTTGGATGCAGAAAATTAAGATCCATCTCTATTTCTTTTAACCAATTTTCAGAAGGGAATAGTTGCCTAGTCTTTGGTGGAGACAGTTTTAAGGACTCGTAAGCTAAGCGAAACGAAGACAAACGTTCATTTTGATTGTAAGCAAGCGAGTCTAAAAGTTGATTGTTTCTTTTTCTTAAAAAAGGCGAAATTACAGGCGGAGGAACAAATTTATACAGAAAAAAATCTATTAACTGGGCTTTGTTTAGGTTTATCTGTAAAATGAAATTACCTTCTTCAAAATGTCCTCTTACCTTAGGGTCTACCTGTAAAGAAATAGTTTTCATAATACCAATAGCTTTAAGATAGCTGAGAGGATGATTGGCTTTGCAGCCATCTAAGATAAGGCGATGGGTCATTTTTTCACCACCTTTGTAAAAACTCTTTTAATATGTATTTTATCTGACAAGTCCGAGTTACCTTCTTTATAGAAAAAAGTAATAATTTTCTGACGGTTTGTGGGGAAACAAGAAAAGAAACAACAAGGGTTCATTTAGAACCCTTGTTGTTTCTTTAGTTTAATTATTTACCTGTCTAAATAAAGAAGCAGCATTTAAGATAGCTACTATAGTAACCCCTACATCGGCAATTACTGCTTGCCACATAGATGCAAGTCCAAAGATGGAAAGACCAATAACAGTGAATTTAACAGCTAATGTAAGAGTGATGTTGGTTATAACTTTTTGGCGAACGGCGTCTGCTAGGTTGAAAAGAAGAGGCACTTTAACCGGCTCATCGGTTACAAGAACTACATCACTTGCTTCAATTGCTGCATCACTACCAATACCACCCATAGCTACACCTACAAATGAGCTAGCAAGAACGGGAGCATCATTAATACCATCACCTACAAAAAGTGGGGTTTTTCCAGTCTCCACTAATCTGTTTACATAAGCTAGTTTATCTTCAGGAAGAAGTTCAGCTTGTAGATCATCAAGGGGCAATTCTTGTAAAGCTTTTTTTGCAGCCATAGAGCGATCTCCGGTTAATACAACTGTTTTTAGTCCCCTGTCTTTGAGTTTAGATATTGCCTTCGTAGATGAGGGTTTGAGTTTGTCTAAGAGTTCAAAAGCACCTAAGAGTTCATTGTCAGTTGCTACAGCAACAAAAGCATGGGAGTGTTCTTCTTCTATGGTAAAGCCAAGGGATTCCATATACTTTACGCTTCCAACATAGAATGTTTTATTGTCTATAACTCCCTCAAGACCATAGCCAGCAATCTCTTTAAGCTCTTCTATATCAAGTGGTTTAAGATTGAGTTCATTGGCTTTTTTGACTATTGCTTGAGCAAGGGGATGATTAGAGTGTTCTTCTAGGCTAAAAGCAATCTGCAAAAGATCATTTTCAGATAGATCACTATAACATTTAATGTTAACGACTTCAAATTCACCACTAGTTAATGTACCTGTTTTATCCCAGACGGTTGTATCGATATGGCTAATTTTATCGAATACTTCACCGCCTTTAACAAGAATACCTAGTTGTGAAGCTCTTCCTATACCAGAAAAATAGGCTAAAGGTACAGAAATAACTAGAGCACAAGGACAGGAGACAACAAGAAGTACCAATGCTCGATAACCCCATTCAGAGAAAGATCCCGCACCAAAGAGAGGTGGAAGTAGTGCAATTAAAAGAGCACCCAAGACAACAAAAGGTGTATAATAACGGGCAAAGCGGGTGATAAATCTTTCTGAAGAGGCTTTTTTCTCAGATGCTTCTTCAATAAGTTTTAACATTCTTGCAACAGTAGAATTCTCATATTTAGCCTTGACTTGAATGGTAAGTGGTGAAGAAAGGTTAATAACACCACTTTGAACAGTTTCATCTACGGTAACCTCTTTTGGCAGGGACTCTCCAGTAAGCGCGGAAGTATCTAATGTACTTGAACCATTTACTATAATCCCATCAAGGGGGATTCTCTCACCTGCTCTTACAAGAATGAGATCACCAATTTCAACTTCAGAAGGATCCTTTAGTATACTTTCTCCATTAGAAAGAACCCGAACAGATTCAGGGGTTAGTTCTATTAAGGAGGTAACTGCGGTTCTAGTGTTTTCGCTTGCTAGTTCTTCTAAATGTTCCCCTAGACTATAAAGAATCATTACTGCAGCAGCTTCAGCCCATTCGCCAACTGCAACAGCACCGATTGTAGCTATAGACATTAGAAACTTTTCATCGAGAAAATCTTTGCGTATTATTCCTTGAAAAGCACTTAAAAGAACAGGATAACCTGATAGAATATAACCAAGGAGAAAGAAAGGTTTATATATGAAACCCAAGCCAAAAAGTAAAATAGAGAGTAACAAGATTTTTAGATTGCTTTGGCTATGTTCATGGTTATGGGTTTTTGCTTGCATATTCGTTTTTGGCGCGATTGTTGCGTTAGGTTCAATTTTTTGAATAATTTTAGTGGCTTCTTCGACAGAACCTTTAGTTAAAGTGATTGTGCGAGTTGTAATGTTAACAGAGGCTTCAGGATCAATATTTTGTTTTAATTGTTTTTCAATTTTTTCAGCACAACTTGGGCAATTTAGACCACAGACTTCGTATTGCATTTATTCTACGCCTCCTCTTCAAGAAAGTGTTCACGAGCGATATTAATTAAATCAACAATATGATCGTCATCTAAAGAATAATAGACAGAGCGGCCCTCTTTTCTGTAGTTTACTAGCCTTAAAGCCCGAAGTATCCTTAAGTGATTAGAGATTGCCGGCATACTCATATCTAAAATATTTGCAATATCACAGACACAGAGTTCATGTTGGGATAAAATATAAAGGATTTTAACTCGTGTCTCGTCACCTAAAACCTTAAAAACCTCAGCAAGACTTTCAATGATAGGTAATTCTTTTTTGATTTCCTCGAAATTGTCGTCGGAAGGGTCAAAGCTATCACAGCAATCTTCACGCATAGAGATTCTCTCCTTACTTTAACGATTAATTAATTAATGAAGTGTTGTTTTAAATAGTAAGCTATTTTTATAGGTAAGTCAAGACTAAATGCAGGAGTTTTTTTCTTAACAAGCGAATTTTTGCAAAAATAGGCAGGTGTTGTCGATATGCGATTTCTTACTGCAGGAGAAAGCCATGGTAGAGCTTTGTCAGTGATAATCGAAGGTTTACCTGCAGGCTTAACAATTGATGAAGATT
>DUTE01000413.1 GCA_012842235.1 Bacillota bacterium | reverse complement strand
GAGTAGTAAAAGATAGTGTTAATTTAAGAGGCAAACTCGCTATAACTTGCTTAATTGAAGGATTTAACTTGAAATTGTGGAAAGAAAACTAAGCAGAACATATTGCTGCCATTTGTTTAAACAGGCAATAGGGATGTGGGTGTATGGCAATATCAGATAGTAGGAGGTGCAAGTCTGTCAGCTCTGCTCTGGCAGGTCAGATATAATGAAACCAACCATTAGAGATGTAGCTAAAGAGGCAGGTGTTTCCCCTAGTACAGTATCTAGGGTGCTTACTAAATCTGCTTATGTGGCAGAAGACAAGGAAAAAAGGGTTTTAGAGGCAATCGAAAAGTTAAACTTTCGCCCAAATGTTGTTGCAAGAAGCTTGCGGTTAAAAACAACAAATACTGTAGGGCTTTTGATTCCCGATATTACTAACCCGTTTTTTCCTGAGGTTGCCAAAGGTGTGGAAGATGTAGCCCATGAAAAAGGCTACAATATTATGCTTTGTAACACAGAAAATGACGACAAAAAAGAAAAAAACTATGTAGAACTCCTTAAAGGTAGACAGGTAGATGGTTTAATCATTGCTAAAGCAGGTGAAGAGTTTAAGCATTTACAAGAGACAATAAAAAGTGGAGTACCAATCTCTTTTATTGATAGGCCTGTTGATGTTTCAGGTGCAGATCAGATTATCTCTGATAATATTCAAGGCATGAAACTAGCAGTAGAAAAGCTTTATAGCCTAGGACATACAAAAATAGGGCTTATTTCAGGTCCCCAAGATCTTCACATAGTTAATGAAAGAAACATAGGCTTCCAAAAAGCTATGAGCAACTTAGAGCTAGAGATAAATTCTGATTGGCTTTTTTCTGAAAAGTTTTCTGTAAATGGTGGCAGAAATGCAGCAATGAAACTGTTAAAACAAGACAACCACCCAACAGCAATTATCTGCTCAAGTGATGTTTTAGCTATAGGTTTTATAGATAGCCTCATCGAGGCAGGATTTGCTGTACCTGAGTATATGTCAGTTATTGGTTTTGACGATATCTCTTTTACAAAGTATTTAAGACCAAAGCTTACAACAATAAGACAGGCAAAATATGAAATGGGAGCAAAAGCCTTTGAAATGTTGCTTGCGCGCATAAATGATAAAGAAATTAATCCTAAAAAGATTATTCTTGATGTAGAAATAAAAGAAAGAGAAACAGTCACAAATCCTCGAAAAGAAAACTTTCAAAAAGCCAGTATTAGCTAAAAAACATTAAAACAAAGAGTTAAGAACAACAAAGATGGAGAGAGATTTAAGGGGTGCAGAGAGTGAACCTAAATAGAGGTTTCTACCTTTTTGAGAGCTTTTTTCCGGTAATGTTTATGATAGTGTTTATAATTGTCATCGGTGCTTTTATCTACACCATAGCCTCCGCTGTTGCCCGGTTTTTTCACAACCAAAGATCCCCAGAAATCGTTGTTATGGCTAAAGTGATTGGCAAAAGGACTCAAGTCCACTCCTATAGAGGAGGCAGCTTTTCCCAAGGAGCACATCACCACCATAGTGGTTTTCATACTGAAACGAGGTATTTTATAACCTTTGAAACAGAGGATCTTCAACGAGAAGAGTTTCAGGTTACAGGCAAAGACTATGGTCTTATAAAAGAAGGAGACAGCGGTAGGCTCTTTTATCGAGGAACAAGGTTTTTAGGATTTGAAAGGACAAACTAGGAGGGTACTAGCTATGATACCTAAAACTGTATTAGAGCAAAGAGGCACTTATTGGGAAAACCGTATTAAAGTGTTTTTAGCTGAAGATGTACCAGAAAACCCTGTAGTATTTATCGGTGATTCACTCACAGAGAGGTTTGCGGTAGAAAAATACTTTGGTCCTGGTTTTATAAACAGAGGAATAGGTGGAGACCATGCTGATGGACTCTTTGAAAGAAGAGAGCTTATGGCTCTTGACAAAAACCCTAAAGCTGTCTTTCTTATGGTGGGTATAAACGATCTTCTTTTTGATTATCAAAGAGATCAAATTCCCCAAAACATAGAAAAAATATTAACTTATATTAAAGAGAAGGTTTCCAATTGCGATCTTTTCATCCAATCGATCTGT
>DUTE01000412.1 GCA_012842235.1 Bacillota bacterium | reverse complement strand
TCTTATCAGCAAAAGCCATAAGCTTACGATCTACTTGATACCCTTGAAAAGCCTTTTTCCTCTCTGCTTGTTGGTCTTCTTGGCCCATTGATGCCCAAACATCTGTATATACAGCAAAAGCTCCTTTTACAGCCTCTTTAGGATCATCTGTAACTGTAACTTTGGCACCTTCTTTAAGTGCAGCTTGAACAACTTCTTCATCTGGTTTATAGCCTTTTGGAGAAGCTATAGCTATCTCCATACCTGTTCTTGCTGCAGCCCAAATTAGAGCTGTAGCCATGTTGTTGCCATCACCAATATAGGCTAGTTTCCCATTAAAACTTTGAAAATTATCTTTAATAGTTAGAAGATCTGCAAGAGCCTGGCAAGGATGATCACTATCTGTAAGGCCATTTATTACAGGGATATCTGCAAATTTAGCAAGCTCCTCTACTTCGCTTTGTAAAAATGTACGAATCATTATGCCATCAAGATAGCGTGAAAGGACCCTTGCTGTATCTTTTATCGTTTCTCCTCTACCAAGTTGAATATCTCTTTGCGATAGAAAGATTGCTTGGCCACCTAAATGAAGCATTGCCACTTCAAATGAGATTCTCGTTCTCGTAGATGATTTAGCAAAGATCATCCCTAAAATCTTTCCTGCTAAAAGCTTTTGATTATTAACTCTAAGTTTTTCTGCTAAATCTAAAAGCCCTAAGACTTCATTTTGGGACAGATCCTTCAAAGAAAGAAGATCTCTGCCTTTTAGATTTTCAACCATTGTTCACTCCCCTTTGAGGTATTCTTGCAATGAAAGAGGCATCGAATCAAAAGCGTCTATTCCTTCGATTAAGGCATTTAACGTATCAATGCTTGAGATTGTTGGTATACCATACTCTACTGCCTGTCTTCTTAGGTTAAAGTCCTCTTTGCACTTATCAGGAGCAACAAGTAAATTAAAGTTCCCTTCCTTTAGTTTCTGTAAGCTCTGTAAATAATCGGTGCATATCTCTGTATGGATACCTTTTTGTTGCAGTTTTTCTAGAAGCGGTACTAAACTACCGTTTTTTGTCACTAAGACGCGGTCTCCACACTGTAAAGTTAAACCACAACTTATGAAAGCTTTGTGAATTGCTGTTTTTAAGTCTTTTCCTAAACCCAAAACCTCACCTGTTGAACGCATCTCAGGACCTAACAAAACCTCTACATTGCCAAGCTTTTCAAAACTAAAAACTGGCATTTTAACTGCATAGTATGGTTTTTTCTTAATTAGACCAAGTCCGTAAGGGTTATCTCTTAATGATTCACCTAACATAACTTTTATAGCTAGTTCGATTAAAGGTATACCTGTTACCTTACTCATTATTGGTAGTGTCCTACTTGCTCGAGGGTTAATCTCTAGACAATAGATCTGGTTTTGATAGAGAACAAACTGAATGTTGACTACCCCTCTAATACCTAACGAGCGACAGATTGAAGTTGTATAGCGAACAATCTTTTTTTCATCTTCTTCTGAAAGACTAAAAGCTGGGTAGACACCGATAGAATCACCAGAATGAATACCTGCTCTTTCTATATGCTCTAAAATCCCGGGAATGATCAGATTTGTTCCATCAGATACTGCATCTATCTCGACCTCTTTACCTTCTAAATAACGATCAACAAGAACAGGTTGATCTTCTGTTATCTCTACGGCTAATTTGAGATAGCGATAAAGTTCTTCTTCATTGTGAACTATCTCCATAGCCCGCCCACCAATTACATAAGATGGCCTTACCATAAGGGGAAAACCTAATTTTAGGCCTATTCCCATAGCCTCTTGCAGAGAATAAGCTGCTCCTCCTTCTGCCTGAGGAATACCTAAGTGATTTAGTAGTTCGTGGCATTTTTTTCGATCTTCAGCTAAATCTATAGCACTAAGAGCTGTACCTAGAATAGGTAAACCTGCTAAAGCTAAAGTTGGTGCAAGATTGATTGCTGTTTGTCCGCCAAATTGGACAATTAAACCATCTACGTCTTCTCTTTCTGCTACGGCTAAAACATCTTCAGCTGTAAGTGGCTCAAAATAAAGTCTATCTGCAGTATCAAAATCGGTAGAGACAGTCTCAGGATTGTTATTAACTATAATTGTTTCCCAGCCTTGTCTTTTAAGAGCCCAAACTGCTTTTACACTACAGTAATCAAATTCTATACCTTGACCAATGCGAATAGGCCCAGAGCCTATAACAAGAGCTTTCGGTTTATTGCCTTTTTTGATTGGATAGTTGCTTTTTCCCTCAACATAAGTGGAATAATAATAAGCACTTTCCTTAGACTGTCCTGCCTCTGTCTTTATCCTTTGATAGACTGGTCTAATACCTGCCTCTATTCTTTTTTCTCTAAATCTATTTTCATCTATCTGTAGTTTTTGAGATAAGGTGCGGTCACTAAAGCCTAAAGCTTTAAGTTCACTAATGTCATAAGCTTCAATGTTTGATTCTAATAGAACAACTTTTTTTAGTGCTTCAATGAAATAAGATGATATCTTTGTCAAACGATGAGCTTCTTCTACACTCATGCCACCTGCTAAAGCTTTAGCTAGATAGAAAAACCTCTCATCACTACTTGAGCTTAGGTTATGACTAAGCATCGAGACCGAAAAATCAGGTCCATCAAGAAAGCTTTGTCTACCTATCTCTAAAGAACGCACCGCTTTACCTAAAGCCTCTTCTAAATTGGAACCAATAGCCATTATCTCTCCTGTAGCTTTCATCTGTGTACCTAACCTGCGATCAC
>DUTE01000411.1 GCA_012842235.1 Bacillota bacterium | reverse complement strand
CAGCTCCTGAGAGGATATGGGTTGATTAGTAACAAATTTGGTGGCACTTATCCGGTCGAAATAATGGCAAATACTCTGAGGATGCTAGGTCAGGGAGTAAAAGTATGTGTGGAGATATCGGTAATGGCCCAAGATGCAGGGCTTATTCCCTATGGTAAGGAGATTATAGCTATTGGTGGTAGTGATAGAGGTGCTGATACAGCAGTTATCATAAAACCCGCCCACGGATCTTGTATTTTTGATACTTGGATTTCTGAAATTTTATGTAAGCCATCCAATAAATAAAGGGTGCAATTTGCACCCTTTATTTTAATGGAGCCAAACTTGCCCCTAAAAGGGTCTTCATGAAGGTATCCTAGGCTTTGGAGTCTTTTCTAAGGCCCGTTTTAACTGTTCTTTAGTAATTGCACCTTCAAGTTTTTCGATAATTTTACCATTAGGGTCTATAATAAAAGTAGTAGGTAATCCTCTAATCATATACTCCCTGGCTATCTGAGCTTTTTCATCTTTTAAAACTCTAAAGGTATATCCTTGATTTTCTATATAGACTGGAAGTTTTTTTTGGTCTTCATTTTTGTCGACATTAATCATCAAAAACTCTACTTCCGAAGACTTATAAACTTCTTCAAAATCTGGCATTTCTTGCAAACAATAGGGACAGCTAAGGGACCAGAAATTTACTACTATGGTATTACCACAAAGCTCCTGCTCTTGGTTTTGGTTGGTATCGTTATGAGTTTGAAGTCCCAGCTCAGTGGGAAGGTAAAGGGGATCTTGAACTTTTGATTCCTACACTTAACGACTTTGACTGGACTTTCGTTAACGGTATTGGTATTGGTAATGGTAACCGTGCCGGCAGAAGAAAATATTCTGTTCCTGCTAGCTACCTCAATTTTGGTGAAAAAAACGTCTTAGCAGTTCGTGTTTACACCATTAATCCAGGTATTGGTATTGAGGGCGATATTACTCTCGAACTAACTGACTCTGTTAGTCTAGTTAAAAATCCAAGCTTTGAAATGCCTGCTCCTTATCCTGCTAACTGGACACCTAGTGGTACTGATAAGAATGTCTACTTGTGGGAAAAAGCAGCTACAGTCTATACCGGTTTCTACTGTGTTGGACTAAACGCTACCGATACTTTGCCTGGTCAAGAAGGTTACTGGCAGAGCGACATTATCTTCTTAAAACCTGGTGACGAAATTAGGGTTCAAGCTTATGTAAAAGCAGAAGATCCAACTGGCGAAACTATGATTCAGGTTGGTTTCTTTGATGCTGATGGTAACCAAATTGGCGAAAGAGAAGCTAGCCGTAATCTTGGCCGCAGAACATCTGATTGGACAAGAGGCAATGTAAGAGCAGACGTTCCAGAAGGAACAGTTTATGCTAAGATATTCTTAGTATCTAAGGAAAACAGTGGTACTGTTTGGTTTGATGATGTATCACTTAGTCTCGACTAATATAGACTGAACTAAAGAAAGCTTCTCCTCCTACAGGAGGAGAAGCTTTCTTCAAATTAAGCCGTGTTGTTTGTGTGCACCAGGAGGTGGCTTAGTGAATAAAACTCGTGATAAACAGTTTAACAACTATCAACGAGAAGTTCTAGCCGCAAAAGCAGATAAAAACTCAGCTTTAATAGCAGGCTTTATTGCTGGATTGCTTTTATTCCTCAGCATAATAGGTGTATATATAGTATTGCTTCTATTAATGGGAATAATGGGTACATTTTTATCATTACCCAATCTAAAAGAGATTGCTAGTAAGCAATCAGCTGTTATAGGTGTTACTGGAGATGTCAAGGTCATGATTCAAGGATTGCTTTCTTTATCTATGCTTTTTTCAATGATAGGAGCTAGATGTGGTAATCTCAATCGTGAAGACAGAGTCGTAAATATTTGGAATCTTAAATTTGGTAAAGATTTTTTGCCTTATTATCTGCTGTCTGTTTTTTTGATTGGTGCTTTTTTTGTCAATTGGTTGCCTCAGGCAACAATTACAATTGTTACTCTAAGCGATAACACAGGTTCAGTTCCTCTCTGGGGGGTTTTACTAATCATTATTGGATTAGCGATTCCTCCAAGTCTTTTACTGTATGAAACTTGGTGGTATTGGTATAAAAAAACAATCCCTTTTTGGGTAAAAGATAAAGAAACATTGTTAGAAGTAGAGGAAAAAACCATAGAGACTGCGAATTAGTTATTGTTCAACTTCGTATAGAGGAGTGATCTGATGTCACGGAATGTTAAGCTAGTGTTAGTTGCGATTTTAACGCTAGTGCTCGGGGTACAGATCTTGGCTGATGTATGGGTAGACGAGATAACTGCAAAAAAAGGTGAGGATCTAAAGAGCTTTTTGTCTCTAACACAAAAATATCAAGATGACAATTGGCTCAAGGTAAACAGTAAAATTCAAAAGACTTTAGAAGCCGAAAGTGGAAAAGTTGGTGGAGGCGCTAGGGTCCAAGATGTACTGAGTGCTTCAGGAGAGAAAGTAGTTACTGGTTTTAATCAAGAAGGTGCCTATATAGAGTGGGAGTTTGATGCTCCGGCTAGAGGAATGTATGAATTTTGGTTTAAATATATATTGCCAGAAGAAGATGCAGAGCCTGTAGTTGTAGACATCACCATAGACGGGAAACATCAATTTCTTGAGATGACAAACATTTATTTCAATTCTGTCAAATATGCTTCTGCAATAGAAACTCTAGAGCGCATTGAGCCTGCGTCGGACAAAGACAATGGTGTACCTTTTGGCTTTATTATGGAAAAAGGTAAACATAAGATTCGCATTGAAAATATTAGTGGCGATTTTGATCTTGATTACATCAAAATATCTGGCCCAGTAAAACGCTTTGTCTTTACCCAAGGAGAAGATTATTCTGCCTCTAGCTCAGAATTTGAAGTCGTAAAACGTATAGCTGCAAGCAGAGGAAAAGCGTTGAGTGGATTTGAGAATCCAGGTGATTGGGTTGAGTGGAAAATTGATGTACCTGAAGATGGTTTATATTCTGTCTTTTTCCGCTACACTTTAGGTGATCGTAGTTCAGAATGTGTTAGAAGCATTCAATTAAACGGAAAAACTCTTTTCCCAGATTGGGAAGAAGTACGTTTTTACCCAACAGACGGTTGGTCTGAAAAACGTAACGACTGGAAAGAAAGAAGATTAGAAGATCCAGAATCAAGACAGCCTTATTATATTTACATGCCCAAAGGCGAGGTTACCATAAGAATGGAAGTTGTCTCTGGTCCTTTGGAGATCGACTATGTAGGTCTTCTTACTAGAGATGGCGAAATAAAAGGTGAGCTCAATTTCTGGGATTACCTGCGTTTGCTTTGGCAACAGATTATAGGCTTTTTTGTAAGCTTTAACTAAGGGGGACTCTATATGAGCAATTTGGAAGCGAAATATAATATACTTGCAGTTCAAACCAACAAAAAAATACGCAACAAATGTGGCTTTCAAGCCGGTGCAGCAGTTATCCTTGCTATAATTGTCGTCTATATAATTTTCGGTGCTATTGTGCCGACTATAGTTTCAGCGTTTAGAACAGTTACTCAAGGTGCTGCTGAACTTCCAGAGAAGGCTGAAGGACTATCTGGTGGTATTAAGTTTCTAATATTTGTGGGAACTATTGTTTATCTTGGCATTTTAGGTATGATAGCAGCAGGCGTTCGTGCAAAGGACAAAAAAATAAAGTATTTTGGCTTAGAAACCTATTCTGATATGTATGTCTTTGTAGTGGGTTTGATCATTGGTTTTGCAATAGCTATGTATTTAGCTAGCTTTTCAGTAGGTAGCATTATTGCCTTGGTTTTAAGCCCAGCTTTGGCTATTCTAGCTCGCAAGGTTTGGTGGTGGGCTTATTCTAAGCTCCTTTTTAAGAAAAGCGATCTTGATGCAGAGGCTACTATGGGTAAATATGATCAGATTTAGTTAACTTAAAGAGCAGCCTGCGGGCTGCTCTTTATTGTCATGGTGAAAGGAGACAAGAAGATGCCTCAAATAGGAGTTGTTTTAGGCAGTGATTCAGATCTGCCAAAGATCGTTTCAGGTATTGAACTTATGAATAAATTTGGTTTAGAATACGAAATAAGAATAATCTCTGCACACAGAACACCGACAGAAGCGCTAAATTATGCTCAGTCTGCAAAGGAACGAGGTTTACAGGTGATTATAAGTGTTGCGGGAATGGCTGCACATTTAGGTGGTGTCTTAGCTGCTTCGACAACTCTACCAGTTATAGGTGTACCGATTGCATCTGGTGCTTTTTCTGGTATAGACGCGGTTTATGCAAATCTGCAGATGCCTCCTGGAGTCCCTGTTGCTGTGGTTGGTGTAGACAATATGAAAAATGCTGTTTTGCTTGCTGCTCAGATAATTGCTTTAAGTGATAAAAATATAGCAAAAAAGGTCGAAGACTTTCGAGGACAGCAAAGAGAAGAAGTAATTCGTAAGGATGAGAAATTACAACAGGATGGCTACAGACATTATCTTCAGAATAATTCTTAAACAATTCAAATGGTAGAACCATCAATCATCTAATCAAAGCACTTATTTATAAACGTATTTCCCCAAAGAAAGCTGCTAGAAAGGTTTCGGGATCTAATTTGATTCACGTAAACTTAGGTAGCATAATGATAATTAACGTTAAATGGCTTGACAGCGGGTGTGGTCAATGTTATATTCAAGGCGTAATGAAATATAAAAGATTTTAACAATAGATAAATAAAGTACCAAGAAAGTGCACCTAGGGTTCCGTCCTTTGAAAAAGGAGTCTGGACCAAGTGGTGCAGGTGGCCTTTGCCACTACACCCTAGAGGGATAAAAACCCGGGCGGGCAGGTTTCTTAAAAAACCTGTCCGCCTTTGTGCTTTTAAACACAGATACTTTATTTTATTTCAAGTGTTATATGATTAAGATAAGCTAACTTACTCTATTTAAAACAATGGGAAATCTTTGCGAGGTTAAATTAGACTTGTTGTTTGGGACAAAATAAAATCATGTATATGCTTGCGTAGATAAGTATAAAACAGAAATTAATAGAAGGAGGTAGAGCAGTGGAGCTCTTTAATAATCTTTCACCCCTTGATCATCGCTATTATTTAAGTAGTCCTGATTTAGCTAAAGAATTACGTAACTATCTCTCTGAAGAAGCAGTGATTAGGTCAGAGGCATTAGCAGAAGGTGCTCTAGTTAAAGCACTTTATAAAGCAGGTTTATGTTCTTTAGATGTTGTCAAAGAGGTTGAAGAGGCAGTCTTAAATATTTGTCCCCAAGAAGTTTATGAAGAAGAGCAAAAAACACAACATAATATTCGAGCACTGGTAAATTGTATTCGTAATCATGTTTCTGACGATGCTAAACCATGGGTCCATTTCACAGCTACATCTTTGGATATTATGGATTCAGCTGCTTCATATCGTTATAAGAAGGTTACAGAAGAAGTTGTGTTAAAGAGATTAATAGATTTAGAAAAAACATTGATAAAACTAGCACGAGAAAATGCACAAGTACTTCAGATGGGTAGAACCCATGGACAACATGCTGTACCGATTACCTTTGGTTTTGCTTTAGCTTTATATGTAGAACGTCTAGGTGAACGCATTGTCTTTATCAATGAAGCATCTCAAAAACTCACAGCAAAACTTGCCGGAGCAGTAGGAGCATATAATGCTAGTTCACTCGTGGTAGAGAATCCACTTCAGCTTGAAGCTGACTATGCTTTGGAATTAGGCTTAAAACCTGCTGCAATATCTACACAGATCGTACCACCTGAAGCAACCTTAGATTTGTTTCATGGTTATGTAAGTGCTTTTGGAGTACTAGCAAATCTTGCTGATGATATGCGACATCTCCAAAGAAGTGAAATAGGAGAGGTCTTTGAGTATTTTGGTAAAACTCAGGTTGGTTCGTCAACTATGCCACACAAGCGAAATCCTTGGAACTTTGAACATGTAAAAAGTCTCTGGAAAAGCTTTATGCCACGAATGACAACTATTTACATGGATCAGATCTCAGAACACCAAAGAGACTTGAGTAATTCTGCTTCAGCAAGGTTTTATGGAGAAATTATAGCAGGGCTTTGCTTAGCTGCAGAACGGCTAAATAGGGTTTTGTCACGTATAAGGGTTGACGAAGAAGCTATGATAAGGAATTTTAATCAAAGTGCACAAATGGTTATAGCCGAACCGTTATATATTCTTCTTGCAGATGTAGGGCATCCTGATGCTCATGAATGTGTAAGACAATTAACATTAGAAAGTCAAAAAACCCAAAAAACCCTTTGGCAGTTGATCGAAGAAGATAAAGAGTTGGTTGCGATGCTTAGTAAATTACCTGTGGAAAGGTTAGATGTAATTAAAGATCCAAGAAAGTACACAGGTCTGTCTGCACAGAAAACAATGATGATATGCAAGAAGTGGGAAAACATGATTGAGGAGGTATAATGATGAAAAAGCTTTATGAAGGTAAAGCTAAGATTATCTATGCTACAGAAAATCCTGATGAGGTTTTAATCTATTATAAAGATGATGCTACAGCTTTTAATGGTTTGAAGAAAGACACTATTAAGGGCAAAGGTCGCTACAATCTCGAAATATCTAAGATATTTTTTGAGTATCTCGAAGCAAATGGGTTAAAAACTCATATGGTTGATGTTGTTGATGAATTAACTATGCGTACAAAAAAGACTGAGATAATTAAAGTTGAAGTAGTAGTTCGCAACATTGCTGCAGGTAGTTTGTGCAAGCGACTCGGACTACCTGAAGGACTAGAACTAGAAAAACCTATTTTAGAGTTTTATTACAAAGATGATGCTCTTGGCGATCCTTTAGTCAATGAATATCATATTGATGCTCTAAAGGTTGCAACACAAGAGGAACTTGACGAGATTGCAAAACAAGCCCTAAAGGTTAATGAATTACTAAAAGAGTTTTTAATAAAACGAGATCTCTTACTTGTAGATTATAAGTTGGAATTTGGTAGGTTTAAGGGCGAGATACTTTTGTCTGATGAGATCTCTCCTGACACCTGTCGTTTTTGGGACAGAGACACTCGTAAAAAACTAGATAAAGATCGCTTTAGACAAGATCTTGGTGAAGTTACAGAGGCTTATCAAGAGATATTAGAACGTATCAGCAAATAAGAGGTTCTTTGATTGTTTTTTGTGCTTGGGATATAAACTGAATAAACATTAGATCAAAGCTAAAAATAGGAGGCATAACAATGGATCGCCAAGTCTATCGAAATATGGGTCTTTCAGACTCTAGGGGTTCTACCAAGAATCTCTACTATTTTTTCATATTCAGAGTCTGAAAGACCCATATTTCGATAGACTTGGCGATCCATTGTTATGCCTCCTATTTTTAGCTTTGATCTAATGTTTATTCAGTT
>DUTE01000410.1 GCA_012842235.1 Bacillota bacterium | reverse complement strand
TTCTCGAAATTTATTAAAATATTTCATATTTTGTGGTTAATCCATTTAAATAAAGGGTAGTAATAAATGATAAGCTAATTAATATTGGAATTCTAATAAAAGGAGGTCAAAACATGACAAAAGAAAAATATATTCCAGAAGTAAAATCTAAATTAAGATCTAGAATAATAGAAGTCCCTCCTGTAATATATAAGGCTAGTGGAATAAAAGTATTGGGTACACGAATAAAATCTTTACTGTTTTCTACTGATGTGGCAATTATTCGCAACACTAATGCTGATGCCATTATAGCCGTCTATCCCTTTACTCCTCAACCCATTATAACAGAAGCTCTCATGCTTGCTGCACAGGTCCCGGTATTTTGTGGTGTTGGTGGTGGTACAACTGGTGGTTTACGAGTAGTAAATTTAGCCTTGCACGCAGAATTTCAGGGTGCAATGGGCGTTGTTGTTAATGCCCCACTACCAAATAAGGTTTTAGTCCAAATAGCTCAAACGATAGATATCCCTATTGTTGTAACGGTTGTTTCCGATGAAGAAGACATAAAGGCACGTATAGATAGCGGGGCAACCATATTAAATGTCTCTGGTGCACAAAAAACACCATTTATCGTCCAAAATATTCGCAAACAGTTTCCTGATATACCGATTATAGCAACTGGTGGCCCAACTGAAGAGACAATCCGCAAAACAATTAAAGCAGGTGCTAATGCTATTACCTACACACCGCCATCTAGTGGAGAGATATTTGGTGGTTTAATGGATAAGTATAGAGAGACGTTTAAGACTGAGAATAAATAGATAAACTAAGAAAATGTCATAAATTGCGCTAATAATATGTTAATGCCACATAAGTAAGTGAAATCGACACTTAAGATTTCAAACATTTCACCGATTATAACTATAGAAAATAGCAGCGGGGGAATGATAATGACTTTTAGTGGCAGAAAAGACAGTTTCGGCCGACTTCACAACAATTCTCCACTGTTAGTGAAGAAAGACAA
Organism: Bacillota bacterium; assembly: GCA_012842235.1. Taxonomy (GTDB): domain Bacteria; phylum Bacillota; class DTU065; order DTU065; family DTU065; genus DUTE01. The sequence continues at coordinate 3,846 of DUTE01000410.1, read as the reverse complement.
TCAGACAATTTTACTTCGCTATTGTAGCGATTCAAAAACAGAATCTGATCTCAATAACGAAAACTTTATTGTACTTCAAGCAGCAAGCACTATTATCCAACAAGCAAAACAAACGGTTAAATTAGTACAAAAAGAGATTCAAGATTTGAGAAAACTTACTTTACAGGCAACACAATACAACTTAACAACTAGTCAACGTTTAAAGTTAGAAAAACAGTTTGACAAAAGACTAAAATCTATTGAAACATATGCCAAAGACGCACGCTTTTATGATCTTCCTTTAATGTGCGGCCAATTAGGCAAAGCAGTGGAGTTGTTAGCCCCAAATAACGCTAACATTAGTAATGTAAAACTTAAAAACACTGATCTTCTCGATGAAGGAATATATACACTGCGTCTTGGTGTCGAGGTAAAAGAAAAAGGCAACTACCTATCAGTATCGCTTTTTCAAGACGATAACTTAATCGAAACTAAAAACACTAACCTTGAATACTTCAGTTCTGAAAAAGCTATAACCATTTCCGGCTTAGAGGTAACATTCAACGACATTAGCGTTGACGATCTTTTAGAGGCAAAAATAGGATCTTTTAATGACGCTCAGATATTGACTGCCAATCTTATCTCACCATTGCCACCTAACAACTACAAGGTACTGCTTATGGAAACTGCATTTGGTCATGATGTCTATCTAGGACGCTTCTTTAGCCGGCTAAAGAAGCTCAAAACTGATGTTGGTGGAATGCACCTAGAATTTAGTAAAAAGCTGTTAAGTGAACGACTTGAAGATGGCAAAGCTTTCTCGGAAATAGTTGTTGACTACAAAACCCTTGATTCTCCTATTGTAGTTGGCACTTGGATTTTACCCTTAAAAATAGAATTTTCTCTTTCCCATAGCAATGTCGAAGTCGAGTTGATGCCTCTTGTCCCAGAAGCTCTAATTGCTGATGCTTTTGGATCTCTTAAAAGTATTGCTGATTTAAGTGTTGCTAAAGGTTTTGACCCTTCAATAAATCTCGAAGTTATTGAGGCTATTAATCAAAAGCTCATTAACTACGACAAAACCCTTACCACTTATCTCGAGATAATCCAAAGAAACTTTTCTCTTATAAAAAAGGAATCTATAATAGACAATCCAGATGCAGTCATAGATAAGCTTAGTAAAAACCTACATTTTTTTCCCTTAAAACTACTCCTAAAATTACCAAATAAACAACTCTAAACTCTAAAGGGAGTCTTAAGACTCCCTTAAAATTTGTCTGGCCCCCATAGATGACCAATTCTAGGTGGAAACATCTTTTGTAATATTTGTAAAGAAAGTTGTGTTTTTAACTTATTTTCAAAGACAGCCTGAGCAACTGGTTTATAACCAAATAAAAGTTGTGTTAAGTTAGCTTGATCGGTCTCGATGTGATAAACATTGCTACCATTACCTAGTTTTGTCTTGGAAATATCTGTATGAAAAACAAGACTATCTTTGCTTTCATTTAACCCACTGTTTTTAAAGATGTCGCTTGCTAATACTTGCAAAAGGTTATCTTGGTTAATAATTCTACCCATTCCATCTGCGTTATAGACATAGTTAACGGTTATTGTAAGCCCATAATCCCGAGCAAATAACGAAAAAGGATGGTCTTGGGGGATATTAGCCGTTATGGTAGAGACCCTCCTTTGAATAGCCAACTCCGCTACAAATGCCATAATTGAATAGTATACAGATGGATTAATTCCACCAATCTCAGCAATGTTCACACTTCTTTTAGTCTTATCTAAAACCAAATAACCTTCCATAATTCCATCTTTTTCTAATACAAAGCCTTCTGCCTGTTGACCAAAATGACTGCCTAATCGTATACGGGTAAATCTATTACTATCCCTTACAACTGCACCAGTTCGCTGATGATTATTTTGGTTATAAATTGCCACTAGCGAAGAGAAGTCCTCTTGTTCTAGGGGCCGTACTTTATGGTATAGTGGAGCCCTCTCTGCCTGATAAGTAGGTAGACTAAGATGGTTTTGCGGCAAACAACTAACAAAACCCCAACGGTAGTAATAGTCTGGAATACCGAATAACATTGCTAAGTCTTGTTTGTCTTTGGTCATAACTTTGATTGCTTCATCTAATACCGCACGTGAGTAACCTTTTTGGCGGTATTTTTCTTTCGTTCCTACTCCACCGATGCCTCCTACTTTGAGTTCTTTGCCCCAAAAATAAATTTTTAGATTATGAATCGTTAAATAGCTAATAACTTCATCATTTTGAATTAGTTCTAATCTAGTTCGCTGTTCATCTTTTGTGATATTTATCATCTTAAACTCTCCCTCTTTAACAGTTAAATTGTTTTGATATTTGCAAATAAAGGGTGGCTATAAACTATAAGCTATAGGCTATAGGCCATAAATCAGAGGCCATCCATAACTCTCTTTTTGTTTCTTTTGTAAACCAAACATCTATAATGTTTTTCTATATATAAAGGAAATTACCTGTTTGTCATTAATCTATTAAGTATCAATACAAAAAGGAAGATCATTAATGCTAGGAGAATTATTTTCACCAGTGTGGTGGCAGCAAAGTCTACTACTATTACCTCTGTTACTTATGTCTTTTGCCTATCATGAATATGCTCACGCACTAGTTGCCTATCGCTTAGGTGATTCGAGCCAAAAAGAAAAAGGACGATTAACTACTAACCCTTTCAAACACATAAACCTACTTGGTTTTTTAGCCTTCTTTCTCACTGGTTTTGGTTGGGCTAAAGCCGTAAGAACTGACAATTCTGCGTTTAAAAACCCCAAAAGAGATCTAGCTTTAGTGGCTTTATCTGGGCCCTTTGCTAACCTTCTTTTGGCAGTTTTTTTTAATATCTTGCTTTTTTTATTCCGTCTCTTTGTTAGCGAAGCTGCTCTTAAAACAAGTATGTTTTTAGCTATTACTGAAGTATTCCTCTTTTACGGTATCTATTTTAATATTGTACAAGTGGCTCTTAACCTCTTACCGATCCCACCTCTTGATGGCTCAAGAGTGCTCTACTCCATCTTACCAAGTTCTTTGCTGAATTCTGTTTATCTTTTAGAAAGAATTGGTCCTTATATACTTATTTTCCTTGTCTTTTCTGGTGTTATTGGTAGGATTTTAAACCCTATCATTGATTTTCTGATAACTGGGCTTTTTCTTATTTACAGAGTTTTTCAATAAAAAAGGACTTAAATATCTTAAGCCCTTAGTGTTGTAAAGAAGTACTTTTCAATTCTAGTTTCTGATCAAGTGAAGGCATTTCCCCATTACTTCGCCTTGATTGAATTTAATTTGTCATATATGTCATATTTGCTAATGCTTGATTGTTATTGGAAAAACAACATCGACTTAATGGACCTTTCCTATCATCGCGAGGGACAGTGATTCCCCTCGCTTTTTTTTATAAATTAAACGTTAGTTTAGAGCCTCTTTTTCTCTACATATTTTTTGTTCGAGAATTTCAAGTATAAGTTAGCCACCAATGTGCCCAAATTTCTAAGAATTATTCTCTAAGCATTGAGGAGTAGTGAATGAACTTAGCATAGTAGTTTCCAACTGGCTGGGCCCAGCCAGTTTTAACTATGACAAGGCAGGCTTCTTGTCATGGACTTCTGGATTAAGCAGTCGTTCTTTCTTGCTTGAATTCTTTTACGAAACACTCGTGCGGAGTTTTATACCCTAGAATCTTTCTTGGATAGTCATTCATCCATTGTTGAATCCGCATACAGTGCTCCTCACTAACCTCGCTAATCGGTTTACCTTTGGGGATAAAACGGCGAATTAATTTATGTTGGTTCTCGCTAGTTCCTCGTTCCCATGAAGCATAAGGATGG
>DUTE01000409.1 GCA_012842235.1 Bacillota bacterium | reverse complement strand
TACAGGAAGATGCTGCGGAGTTTTATCAAGTGATACTTTAGCTGATGCGACAAATCTTTTTAAAACATAGTAAGCGTCATTTTTTTCCCTAGCAGCACGCAATGAGGCCTCTCCCGCTTCTCGAGCCACTGTTAGTATTGTACCTTCAACTGGCTTCATAACTGCACGATAAGCCATTTTTGAAGCTCCACTAAAAGATTTAGCTAATGCCTGACCATCAAGCACTTCTAAACCATCGGCTTCTTGAGCAAATCCTCTAAGAAGTTGCGAAAGGATAACTCCTGAGTTTCCTCTTGCACCCATCAAGGCTCCACGAGCGAGAGCTTGTGCTAGATCACCTACATTGTTTGAACCGACTTTGGCCAATTCTGCTACTGCCGACTGGAAAGTTAGAGACATATTTGTCCCTGTATCCCCATCCGGAACGGGAAATACATTAAGAGAGTCTACATACTCTTTATTTTCTGCAAGATAGGAGGATGCAGCCGCCATCATCTGCCGAAATGCATTCCCGTCTATTTTGGTTATTTTAGCCATACCGAAACATAACCTCCTATAATACCATAGGGTACTCTGTGGAATCTTTTCTCACTCGCACCCCCTGTACATGGACGTTTACTTCCTGTACTGGTAAGCCGACATTGCGCTCTAAAGTATATTTTACTCTCTCCATTACATTGTGTGCAACCTCATTTATTTTGACACCATACTCAACTTGCAAATAAATATTTACAATTATTTCTCTGTTAACTATATCAACATCTATTCCTTTATTCATAGAATCCCAACCGAGTATATCGGCTATGCCATCTTGAATATTACGTGAAGTCATGCCAACTACACCGTAGCACTCAATAGCAGCTGCTCCAGCTAGATTAGCAATGACATCATCAGATATGTTGATCTGACCTAATGCATTTTTAATGACCTCGGGCATAGTTTTCCCTCCCTGTTAAGGACATGATAGTTTAATTCTATAATTTGGTAATAGAATCCTTCTTCAAAATTATTACCTGCTGCCAATTCAGTATTATACCACTTGTAAATGATTTCAACAATTGTTTGAACAAACTGTGCCTCTGGTCCCTGTCTTTTATTGTATGCAAACTCCTTTGTTTTGGCTCTATAATACCATTAAAAACTCAAAAAAACACAACCTTGTACATCTAACAGAAATAAACCACCTTACAATTAAGGTTATTCCCTATTTAGCAAAAATAAAATCACAGTTTTAGATTGTTTAGGTAAAATCGCTTGCCAAAGAATAGGGCAAATGTTATAATTTCAAAGGTGCATTGAATTAAAGGAGGTGGCCGCAGATGGGTAAACAGTGTGCTATTTGTAATAAAGGTACTACTTTTGGTAACCAGATTAGCCACTCTAACCGCGTTTCTTCTCGCCGTTGGAAACCAAACCTTCAAAGGATGCGTATTGTCCTTGATGGTCACACAAAAAGAGCTTATGTCTGTACAAAATGTATTAAAAGTGGAAAGGTCGAGCGTGCCATCTAGCCGTACACCTCAAAAGGTTGGCTTATGAGCCATATGGCCGAATACTATAGAAGAGACATAAGATCTGATTCGTTTTCTAGTCTCTTCTTTATTTAAGAGAAAAACTCCCTGCTAATGCAGGGAGTTTTTCTCTTTTTATCTAATATCTTCAATTTTAACAGGCATTTTCTTCTTTCCTGATTCATACGCTGCTAGGGCAACTTCTAGGGCTCTTAGACCATCTTCACCAGTAACCTTTACTGGTGTATCGTTTTTACAGGCTTCTAAGAAGTCTTTTACTAGGAAATAGTCCGAATTGCCACCCCAATGTTCCCATTGAGCTTTCTTAACATCATTGTTATAAATGTCAAATTTCTGACCATAAGCATCTAATTCGAGGACGCCATTTGTACCAACAATTGTCATAGTCACATCGCCCCAAGTAGGATAGGCAGTAGGACGATTCCAACTTGTATCTAAAGTTGCAAAAACATTGTTAGTTAGTTCCATTGTCAACAAACCACAGTCGTCGGTCTCAATATCATGAATTAGACGATCGTATTCAGCATATACTTCTTTAAACTCAAACCCAAACATCCAACGAATGATATCTACTACGTGAACAGTGTGATCCATGACTGCACCGCCACCAGCTTTGTCTTTTTCTGTAAACCAGCCACCTGGCATGCTACCATGGTTTGTCCCCTTAATTGCAAGGATCCGGCCAAGTTTGCCTGATTGAACAATATTTTTAGCTTCAATAACTGCTGGCATATAACGAACTGGGAAGGCGATTTGCAGTTTAACATTGTTCTTTTTGCAGGTCTCAATCATCTTGTTTGCATCTTCAATAGTCGTAGCTATTGGTTTTTCTACAAGAACATGTTTCCCTGCTTCAGCAGCTTTCACAGTATAGTGGCAATGGTCTGCATTTGTAGAACAGATAATAACAGCCTCAATGTCTGTTTTTAAAAGATCATCTAATTTTTCAAAATGTTTAACACCTAACTTCGAAGCCCATTCTTTTGCGCGATCATTATCCTCATCATAAATACCTACAAATTCTACCCATGGCATTTCCAATAATGCTGAGGCGTAGCTTGTAGCATGAAGATGCGCAAAACTAATCATACCAACTTTCACTGCATTCACCTCCTATAAACTAACTGGCTTGCCAGTCTCAATTGATTCAAGAGCTGCCAGTGCAATTCTCAATGATTCATAACCTTCATTACCATCAACAATAGTACCTTCTTTGCCGTCAAGAACATTAATGAAATTTCTAATTTCTGTAGTATAAGGATTTTCTACCCAGGCACTTGCTGGCACAGGTACCCCTGGTACCCCATCCTTTGAGGCTACTGTAACAGTAATTGGATTTGCTTTGCGGCTATCATAGTCAATAAGACCATTTGAACCAGCAATTTCAAATCTAGTATGGAAACCTCCGCCATTAACCCAGCTTCCTTCGACGTGGGCAATAGCACCTGATTTAAATTTGATTGTAACCAAAGCATACTCAAGGCGATTGTATTCGCGCCCTCTAGTACTCTTGGCAAAGACTCTTTCGGCTGGTCCAAGAAGCCATCTTAAGAAATCAAAATCGTGGATTATCATATCGAGTACTAATCCACCACTTAACTCATAGTTTGCATACCAATCTTGCCATGCTGTTGGTAGTGGGAAACCTCCTCTAGTGCAGCGAACTACCGCCACATCGCCTACAGCACCTGCTTTTACCTTTTCATAGGCTCTTACATATTCTGGAAAGAACCTTACTACATGACCAATACCTAGCTTTACACCTGCTTTCTCGCAGGCAGCTTTCATCTCTTCTGCCTCTTTAAGACTTCTTGCCATAGGCTTTTCGCAAAATACATGTTTGCCAGCCTCTGCTGCAGCGACAACATAATCACGGTGTAGATAAGTGGGAAGACATACATCAATTACATCAATGTTTGGGTCAGCTATAATTTCACTAGCTGTTCTTACGGTTGCACCAGTCTTTGTTGCTATAGCCTGAGCTCTTTCAGGTCTTAAATCAGCAACTGCAACTAACTCGGCGTTTTCAATAACACGATAAGCTTCTGCATGAGCTGTGCCCATCGTGCCTCCGCCAATTAATCCAACCTTTAATCCTGGTTTCAAAAACTTCACCCCCATATTAAATTAGACCTTATTAAGGCCTTTGTAGACCAATTGGAAAAGAATCCCTTTGATAATTGGATTCTCTATATTAGATTCTTTAAATGTTCAATTATTCCTTCCACTAAAATAAATCATACAAAATCTCTAATGCTTTTTGGGCTGATTTTTCTTTTACATCTAGACGATCACCAGAAAACTCAAATCTGTAACAGACAAATCTGAGTTTGTTTCCAGCTGCAATATAAACAAGCCCTAGAGGTTTTGTCTCTGTTGCTCCTGTTGGACCAGCAATCCCTGTTGTGGCAATACCCCAGTCAGCTCCTGTTAAATCAAGAATACCTAATAACATCTCTTTGGCACACTCTTCGCTAACAGCACCATGGTCTTTTATTGTATTGGGATCTACCTTTAGAAGCTTTATTTTAGCTTCATTAGCATAGGCACATACACCACACAAAAAATAGTTAGAACTACCAGGAATATCTGTAATGCGGCTACTAACTAAGCCACCTGTAAGTGATTCTGCAATAGCAAGACTTTCCCCTGATTCAAGCAAATAATCATGAATTAGTTTTTCAACTTTTTTTGTGTTCACCTTGCCACCTTCTTCTTTGCATTAAAGTGGCCGGATAACCGGCCTTAATATCCCAAACTTTTTTGAGCATTAGACAAGACAGCAGCTGATTGACGAAGTTTTGTTACTTCATCTTCATTTAGCTCCAATTCTACAACTCTCTCTACACCATCTCGTCCAACTACAACAGGAACACCTAAACAAACATCACTTATGCCAAGATAATTGTCAAGAAGAACTGAAACTGTAAGGACTGATTTCTGATCCAATATAATAGCTTCAACTATTCGTTTTAGCCCCCAGCCTATAGCGTAATAGGTGGCTCCTTTGCGCTCAATAATCTCATAAGCTGCATTTTTAACCTGATCAAAAATCGAGTTTAACTTGCGGTTACAAACATCTGGTGGATGCTTGTGACAAAATTTGTTTAACTGCACACCACCTACTGCAGCCGATGACCAAACAGGAAGTTCGCTATCCCCATGCTCACCAATAATGTATGCATGTACGCTTCGAGGATCTACTTCCAAATGTTCTCCTAACAAATATCTAAACCTTGCAGTATCTAAAAGTGTTCCAGAACCGAAAACTCGGTTAACCGGGTAACCTGTTTCCTTAATTGCCACATAGGTAAGAACATCTACGGGGTTGGCTGTCATCACTATTATAGCATTTTTTGTGTATTTAACAATTTCTTGGCAAATCGATTTAGTTATAGCAGCATTTTTCTTCGCTAAATCAAGCCGGGTTTCGCCAGGTTTTTGATTGGCTCCAGCTGTAATGACTATAACATCTGCTTCTTTTGTATCAGCATAACCACCTGCCCAAACCTTCACAGGATTAACAAACTCCATCCCATGGTTAATATCCATGGCTTCTCCTTCAGCCTTCTTATGATCTATATCAATTAAGGTAATCTCTGATACCAAACCAGACTGGGTTAATGAATAAGCAAAGCTAGAACCTACAAAACCTGCACCTATTATAGCTACTCTAGTAGGTTTCGCATAAACTTTTGTCAAATAGATCACCTCCATGTTACATTTTACATACCACATCTAACTCTTCTCTAACCTATTCTTTCTTCAAAACAAACAAATTAGAACCACAACCAAAGCAGGTATAATCTACTTTAAGTAGAAAAAAGAGTAATATAAACATATTTGGAAGGAGAGTTTTTATGAAGCGACTAATTAGCCTAATGCTGTTGCTATGCATCATAGCCATTCCTGTGTATGCTTTCGAAGAATTGCGCTACGGTGTAGCCGTTCTGGGAAAACTACCTGAAGGCTCTATTGCTGATGTAGAATCGTTTACACAACTGGCTGAAGAAATTACAGAACTTATCGACTATGAGTTTGTATCAGTTGATAATATTGACGGGGAGACACTAACAATATCCGATTTAGACGGATATAAAGTTTTAGTAATCCCTTCGTTAGAAGCTATTGATAAAGAAATTTCAGTAGTTTTACACTCATTTGTTAATGAT
>DUTE01000408.1 GCA_012842235.1 Bacillota bacterium | reverse complement strand
TTTTCCCTGTATTAAGTAACATAAAACAACCAGTACCATAAGTATTCTTGGCATCACCATCACTAAAACAACATTGCCCAAACAAAGCAGCTTGCTGATCTCCTGCACATCCAGAAATTGGTATAGCCGTCCCTAATACTGAGGAATCTGTTTTGCCATAAATATAGCTTGATGGCTTCACTTCAGGAAGCATAGAGGCAGGAATATCAAATATCTGCAAAAGCTCTTCGTCCCATTTTAAGCTGTGGATATTAAATAACATAGTCCGAGACGCATTGGTGTAATCTGTAACATGGACTGCTCCTCTAGTTAAGTTGTATATAAGCCAAGTATCAATAGTACCAAATAAAAGTTCACCACGTTTGGCCTTTTCTCTTGCTCCCTCTACATTATCTAAGATCCATTTAATCTTTGTGGCTGAAAAATAAGCATCGACAACTAGACCTGTCTTAGCTCTAATCTTTTCGGTAAGCCCTTTTTCTTTAAGTTCGTCACAGAGATCTGATGTTCTTCGGCATTGCCAAACAATAGCATTATAGACTGGTCTGCCTGTAGATCTCTCCCAAATAACAGTTGTCTCTCTCTGGTTAGTGATTCCTATAGCTTCTAGTTGTGATGGAGCTATATTTGCTTTAGCAATAGCCTCATAGGCAACACCTATTTGTTTGCCCCAAATATCTAAAGGATCGTGTTCTACCCAACCTGCTTGAGGATAGATCTGCTTAATCTCTTTTCTTGCCTCAGAGATCACTTTACCTCCATGGTCAAAGATGATCGCTCTTGAACTTGTTGTCCCCTGATCGAGAGCTAAAACAAATCGCTCCACCCTAAACACCTGCTTTCTTTGTCAGTTGAGTACATCAATTATGCCTTATTCACTTAAAACAAAGATCTCCTGAGCCGCCTCAACACCTAAAATAAGGCTTGCCCAAAGAATTGCTTCTTGATAAAGATCAGAAAGCTCAGCATAACTTAAAAAATCAAGCTTATCTAAAGGATCCTCTTTGCCAATATCATCTTGATAGTCTAAAGTAGCGTAAACTAATTGTCTAGTTATCAGAATTATTGCCCGCGTAAGCGAAAACTTCCACTCCTCATTCTCCGACTTAGTTAAACCCCATTCTATCTCTTTTGCGGGCTCAAAGGCGATCTTTTCTTGAATAGCTTTAGTTAATATCTCACTGTTTTCTATCATAGCAACAAAATCTAAGGCAACTGCTCTTGCTGATTCACTCGCCGTTTCAATATATTGGTCTTGTTTTTTTGTACCTTCTAAACGAATTAAACCTACTAGCCAGTAGATATAGGAAGAAAAGCCAAGAACTATCTCGATCTCATTAAATGGACGATTATCCACAAAGTTCTCCATCTTTTTAGCATTTAGACGGATTTTTTGAGCAATATCTGAGTCATAGAGATTAGTACTTTCTATCATCTATTGTCACTCTCCAGTCTTAACTAGAAACGCCACTTCTTTTCTGTTCCTCCACCCCAATACCTAGCTGCTTTTCTCCATGAGCGAGCAGCTTTGGTGTCTTTTTTTTCTTGATAGTTGTAATCGTGTTGCCGTAAAAGAAGCTCTAGTTGATTATTTAGATCTAAAAAAGCCTTTTCCTGCACTTTTAGCAGAAGATCTGCTAGATCGGTATCTAAGCCTTCATAGACACGGACAAAATGCTTACGGCAAAGACCTGCAGAGTTTTGAAATCTTTTTTTAAATGATGGAGCATTCTTTATTCCCCAGATAAATGCTTTTTTTGAGGAGATAAAATTCGACTCTATTCTTTCGCAAGCAGGGCAATTAAAGTTACCCTCTAGCCAGATGTTTTTCCAGTTTTCGATTAAGTCTTGATACAAAATGGCGTGTCCTGTTGCTGAACCTTTATTAAGTAACATTAGTGCATGTTCCGGACACAGACCACCACCTTTGTTCCATTCCTCCCTGTAATCTTCATCTAATACGTTATTAAGAAGTCTCTTGAAGTATGTCTCTTCGATAATAAGATCTAAAAAGCAAAATGGACATTCTTGTATCTTCATTGCATCTTCCATATCTCCAAGTACCATTTGATATAAATTCAAACTTATAGCCCTAAGGGGGCTCCCCCCTCTCTGTTAAGTAAGTTAACTACCTCTTTGGCAACTATTCTATCGGCCGGAGCAAGAGAAGCAAAGTCAAACTCTTCTACTTTTACCCACATAAATGAGTCATGTTCTTTTAATTTGGGTTTTTCATCTATCATAACCCAATAGGCAAGGAGTCTAACTGTTTTTTCGCTATAGTGGTAAACACTCTCACAGATAAAAGAGCCTACCTTAGCAGAAACATCAAGTTCTTCTTTAAGTTCCCGGACAAGACATTCTTTTGGCGATTCGCCTTTTTCCATCTTACCACCAGGGAACTCCCAAAACCCCGCTAAATGGCTTTTTTTTGGCCTTTTTGCTAAAAACACCAATTTTTCTTTAGGATTTACAATTACTGCTGCACAAACATCTATCATAGCTTCATCCCTCATCAATTCACAATAGTTGTCTCCATACGTCTTTAGTCCTGTCCACTTTTCTCCGTTAAATATCTGTTTACCTTTAGTTTTTGCTCTTAGTAACAAAAAGCCTAACGCTATAAACCATCTACCTTGCTAATTAAATCTATCTTTTTATAGTGTAGTAGTTAGTGTTTCCCTTTTTTTTAGCCAATTCTAATAAACCCATCTGCCTTAATGTATAGGTCATTTTTCGTGCAATTGTTAAAGGATAGTTGCAACATGAAGCTAGTTCTTTATTGGTAAATGGCGTAGCAAGGCTTTGAGGAATAAAATCTAGATAATCTTTGTTTGAGTTTAATAACAGTTTTTCCTCTAATGTGTTAGTATTGTTGAACATCATCTCGTGGGATTAGAGGAAAAACTGTTATTAAACTCAAACAAAG
>DUTE01000407.1 GCA_012842235.1 Bacillota bacterium | reverse complement strand
TTACAATAAATTCCCTCACCGATGACTATAGCAAGAGGACAAGGTAAAACAATGCTTGCTTTTTTGGTAAAAACTGCTTATAATGGTTATAACGATATTGATAATCATTACTAATAAGCTAAAGGGTGGGTGACCGACATGCTTAGTGGGTTGGAAGAAAGAACACGAACTGTTACTGTCGCTGAACCGTTGGTGGAGCCTGTTACCAATGAAGAATTTAAAAATGAGCTTTTTGAGCACTATCGCGAGTTGGTCCCTCGACTAGTCCGGCGTTTTGCAGGTAAAGGTGAGAGCTGGGAAGATTTAATACAAGTAGGTTATGTTGGATTATTGAAGGCAATAGACAAGTTCGATCCAGAACACGGATCTTCCTTTGTTGCCTATGCTACACCAACAATCCAAGGTGAACTAAAGAGACATTTTCGAGATAAAGCATGGCGCTTAAAAATTTCCAGAAGAAACAAAGAAAGAGCTTTACAGGTCAAAGATTTTATCGAAAATTATATGCGAACAGAAGGTCAACAACCATCTGATGAAGTTATCGCTCAAGAGATGAAGATTTCCATGGATGATGTAGCTGATGCAAGACAAATTTTGGAGAATTTTTACACCTTAAGTCTCGATGCACCGGTTTCTTCAGATCCTGAGGCAGACGATTTAGGTGCTTTATATGGTGGTGAAGATGAAGGATTTGAAACTATTCTAAATAGAGAAACCCTAGAAAGTGCTATGCAAAATTTACCTGAAAGACAACAAGATATCCTAAGGCTTCGCTATTACGATACTTTACCACAAAGACAGGTTGCCGGAATTCTTGGGATTTCTCAAATGCACGTTTCTCGGTTAGAGAGACAAGCACTAGAGAAACTAAGAGGGATCTTAGAAGTAAATTAATTTTATTTGCCATAAACGTACTAAAAGCGACTGTTACACTAAAGTAGCAGTCGCTTTGTTAATTTTTGCATATCGTTTAGATAGCGGTTAATACGGTGTTTTTTTTGGCAGGATAATTTCGGGAGGAAATAATATTGGATAACAGACTGTTTATAGTCGCTATTTTAGAAGGTGAGTTACTAAAAAGAGCACTCTTTTTACAAAAACTCTTTGCAGCGAAGTATCATCTATATAAGGGATCTTTACCACCTTTACACATAACATTAGATGTGGTGGATGCACCAGAAAAATTTCGTATAGAAAAGACTAGAGAAGCTGTTCAAGAAGCATCACAAGAACTGAATCCATTTAATGTTAAGACAACAGGATTTGCTTGTTTTCCTCCACCTTATAAATCATTAGGTTTACTAATTAAGAAAAACGAAGAGTTACATACTGCAGTTGGTAAGATCCGTAACTATTTAGCTAGAAAGAGAATAAGTACACTTAATCCTTTTGGAGAAGACTGGATCTTCCATCTAACATTAGTCAATAAGTTTTTAGCAGATAGAGAGTGGACAGAAAAAGAGTTCTTTGAAGCCTGTAATATTGTAGAAGATGTACCCCTAGACTTAGCTGGACAAGTGGTTGGCATAGCTATATGGCATCCAATAAAAGATGTTAAGCTAATGAATGAAGGGACATTTTTTCTCAAAAAACAAAAGAGTTTTCTGAATAATTGAATTAATAATTAAGCATAAAAGCAAAGAGTTGTAACAAAAAAGGGGCTAGGATCGTTAAAACAGCTCCGGATACAAAGGCTGCAAGGGTGGTTTTTGGGCCACTAACTTGGCTTACAACAGGAAGGGTACTATCCATAGTTGTTGCGCCACCTGAAGCAAAAACAAGAGGATTAATAGTATCGGCTTTCTGGCTTTTTTTGGCAAAAATAGGTATCAGAAAAAAACTACAAAGTTCTCGAAATAGGTTTGACAAAAAGGCTATTGAGCCTAATTCATCAGATACCAATTTACCAAGAAGTGGGCCAGAAAGGCTATACCAGCCGAAGGCAGATCCGCAGGCTAACGATTCTAAGATGCCAATAGGTAAAAATAAGCCAGCTACAAATGCACCAAATAACGAACCAAAGGCTATGAGAAGTGGATAGGCCAAGAAAACTTTACCTTCTTTTTTTATCTGTAAAAATATATTTTTATCTTGTCCAAAATCAAGACCAACAAAGAACATCATTAAAAGCAATGATATAGAAATGACTGGCTCCATTGATGTGCTGTATTGAGGAAAGAAATAACCTAATATACCGCCTAAAATAACGGTCAAAATTATTTTAACGGTCATGGTTTTCACCCTTAAGGAGGTATAGCTTTACAGCTAGTAGACTCCCAGCGACTGTAGCAAAACAGATAATAATAGCTTGAAGACCTAATGAACGGATATTTTGTAAGACATTGCGATTACTTCCGACGGTGAATCCTAGACAAAAAAGCATAAGTAAAAGAATAACCCATGATATCTGTTTAGTAGCATTTATAGGTATTTTGAAAAAACGACCTACAAAAAAACCTAGACTTAAAAAGATTAGGCAAGAAAAGAAAAAAATCAAAGTTGCTCACCACCTGTTGTCTTAATATATATGAATTCAAGTTACCATAGTAAAAAGATACTCTCAAGTATTTGATTGCCTTTTCAAGAAGGAATCAGTAAATATTAGACGTAAGTATAATGTTAGTGCACTGCATAATTAATTATGTTAGAACAAAAAATGTAGGAGGGATTCTTATGCGAAACAAAGGTACTTCAGTTGTGCTAATTTTTTTGCTTGTATCTATTCTAGCATCAGCAGTAGAAATTACTGCTTGGGTTACCTATGGTGGTGTGATGGGTAACATTTTGAAAGACCTGATTGAAACCGATTTTACCCCCAAAACTGGGATCACTGTAAATTATGAGCCCTATATTATTGATGGTAGTTACTTTATGAAAGTACTTCTTGCCGTAGCAACTGGTGATGCTCCAGATGTTATGACGTTAGGAGCTGCGCAAGTAGTCGATTTAGCTGTGCGCAATGCATTAGTTGATCTTAGTGCTTTTCCAGATTTTGACGAAGCAGTTAAAGATATCTATCCAGGTGCGTTAAGAACACTTAATTTCAAAGATCATATCTATGGTTTACCGTTTGAACTTGGTTGGACTATTGCGTATTATCGTACCGATATGTTTTCTGATTATGGTTTAACACCTCCAAACACATGGGATGAATTGAAACGCATTATTCCTAAAGTTCAAGCCCAAGGCAAGACAGCTTGGATATCAACTATTGGCAATACTACAGATGGGCAAGTAAGAGCGTTTTTCCCATTTATTTACCAAAGAAATAGCGATATCTTTACTGAAGATGGTTTAAGATCAAATTTAGATTCTAAGGAAGCTCAAGAGGCATTCACCGAGTTTACTTCGTTTTATACAGATTTAAATATGCCACTTGAAATGCCTGAAGTACAGGCTTTTAGTGATGGTGAAATGCCTTATATGGTTTCACTAAATTACCTTTATTCAATGCTTACAAGAGGAAAGCCACAATTATTAGGTAAATGGGGCGTTACACAAGTTCCAGGAACCCCTCAGCCAGATGGTAGCATAAACCGATATGTCCCATTATCATCTTTTGCTTTTGCAATTCCTAATAACAAAGACCCCAAAAAGGTAGAGGCTTCATGGGAGTTTTTGAAATGGATTGCCTCTGATGAAGTTCAAAGAGAATTCCAAAAAAGAATTTACGAGTCTCCTGAGGAATGGATGCTTGTCTTTGGTACCAAAGGTACAGCCAATCCTGCTATTTTTAGAGGCGATGATTTTAAGATAATTGATAATGCACTTAAAGAATCGCAAGGTCCAAAGGCTGTAGTTGGTGGCTATCAGACATACCGCTACATTGGCTTTGCTTTCAGCAAAACAGTAATGCAAAACCAGGATCCAAAGAAAATGATACTTGAAGCAGCAAAAGAATCTAATACAGAGCTTCAAAGAAAACAAAAAGAGTTTGCTCGATTTGTTGAAAAACTTTAAATGAAACCTGTTTAATTCTTTAATCCATGTGGTATATCTATAAACACAACAAAAAAGCGGCTAGACAGCTGAACTTTTAGGTCGTCTAGCCGCTTAAACTCAACTTATAGTTATAAAAGTTTTACAAGGAGGCAATTTAATATGGAAAAATGGGTTTGTACAGTTTGTGGCTATGTATATGATCCTCAAGTAGGTGATCCTGACAACGGCATTAAACCAGGTACAGCTTTTGAAGATATCCCTGATGACTGGGTATGCCCGGAATGTGGTGTAGGCAAGGAATTTTTTGAAAAGGACGAGTAATAAATGAGAATAGAAAAGGTAACTGATCGGGTAAATTGGATTGGTGTACTCGATCCTGAACTTGAGATCTTTGATATAGTTATACCAACTAAATGGGGCACAACCTATAATGCTTATATTATTAATGCAGAAAAAATAACATTGGTCGAAACTGCTAAAGAGGTTTTTCATGATGAATACATTGATAAACTAAAAGCAAGTATAGACCCAAAGAAGATAGAGTATTTGGTTGTTAACCACACAGAGCCTGATCATGCAGGTTCAATATCGAGAGTTTTGGATCTAAATCCAGAAATAACTATTGTTAGTTCTCGATCGGCTAACATGCTTTTAAAAGAGCAACTTAATCGACCATTTAAATCAATTATAGCTAATGATGGTGATACACTAAGTCTTGGCGATATGACGCTTGAATTTATTTCGGCACCAATGCTTCATTGGCCAGATTCTATGTTTACCTATTTAAAAGAAGAACAGGTTCTTTTTACCTGCGATGCATTTGGTTGTCACTTCTGTCATCCAGAAGGCAAGCTCTTTGATGATGAATCTGGAGACTTTAGTGAAGCGTTTCGCTATTACTATGACGAAATTATGGCACCATTTAAGCCTTTTATTATCGATGCAGTAGACAAAGTTATGGATCTACCAATAAAGATAGTAGCAACTGGGCATGGGCCAATTATAAGAACTGATCCTAAAAAATATTTTGCTCTATATAAAGAATGGAGCCTTCCTGTTGAAAATGACAAAAAAACCCTAGCAGTTGCTTATGTTTCAGCTTATGGTTATACAAAAAAAATGGCAGAAGCTATTGCCGATGGTTTTAAACAAGCAGGTGGAGACGTAGAGTTATTGGATGTTTCAAATATGGATTTTCGAGAGATGCGTGCTATCTTTGAAAAGGCAGATGCTTTAGCTTTTGGTTCGCCAACTATTAATTCTGATGCTGTTTTGCCAATATGGCTAGCTATTGGGGCAGTATCTCCAAAAACTAGTCGCAATAAGCCTGCTTTGGCCTTTGGTAATTACGGCTGGAGTGGCGAAGGTGTCTTTTTGATGGAAGAACGCATGAAAGGCTTAAAACTAAAGCTTGTTGCTGACGGATTTAGGGTGAGGTTTACTCCAACTGAAGAAGATCTTCAAAAAGCTAAAGAATTAGGTAAAAAACTTTATAGCGAGTGTTAAGTTATATATTATATATGTACAGAATCCCTATCTTTATCGATAGGGATTTTTCTTTTTCAAGAGAATATATTTGAAAGTTAAGTAATCATTTAGGTCAAGTAGTAAGGGGATTAGAAGAATGCATCTGCCAAAAAACTATCTAAGGAAGATATGGCGTGCTGTAATGGAATTCGAAATGATATTTCCTCATGATAAAGTGATGGTGGGTTTATCTGGTGGTAAAGATAGTATGTTTTTGCTTTATGCATTAAAAACTATGCAAAAATACTCACCGTTTCCATTTCAGTTATCAGCAGCTACTATAGATTTAGGTTATGGAAACATCGAACAGGATTATTTAGCAGAATATTGTCAGAGACTTGAAGTACCGTTTTATCTAGAAAAAACGCAGATAGCGCAGGTTGTAGCAAAAACTTCTCCAGATAATCCTTGCAGTAGTTGTGCTTTTTATCGAAGGGGTGCTTTGGCAACTATTTGCAAAAAGAAAGAATATAACCTATTGGCTCTTGCACATCATCAAGATGATGCTATTGAGACATTTATCCTTAGTCTCTTTTATTCAGGTCAGTTAAAAACATTTCGTCCAACAAGTAATCTTGATAGAAGTGGGTTAAGGGTTATACGACCTTTAGTATATTTTACCGAAGCTGAAGTAAAAGGTGCTTTGAAGTATACAGATTCTAAGGCTGTGAAAAACCCCTGTCCTTATGCAGGTAATACGAAAAGAGAACATGTCAAGACTTTTTTGAAAGAACTTGTTAAAGAAAACCCTAATGTATATACACATCTATTGTCAGCTATGAGAGAAGGTAAGAAAATAGAACTTTGGCCCCCAAAAGCGACTAAGGAAGAGATGCAACAAAGATACAAAAGGTTTATGGGCAAGATTGACAAAAATGAAAAACAAATGTAATATTAAAATATAGTGACTAACGCGGTTCCTCGTATAATCCTAAGAATAAGGCTTAGGAGTATCTACCAGATAGCCGCAAACTATCTGACTATGAGGGAGCAGCACTCGAGTCTGTTCACCTACCCACTTGCAGTTTACGGGACTGCCAACCCGGCTTTAGACTGTAAGCGTTCAGACCGGGTGGTTTCTCCACTCAGAATAAAAGTCCACCTCCCCTGATGGTTCCCTCCTCCTCGCATTTATTCTGAGTGGAGAAACCACCCGGTCTGAACGCTTACAGTCTAAAGCCGGGTTGGCAGTCCCGTAAACTGCAAG